>JACDBS010000242.1 GCA_013694795.1 Chloroflexota bacterium
CGCCGACTTCATGATCACTGCGGCGGAGCTGGAGACGAGCGGACCCACCGTCAGCTTCGACGTCACCAATGACGGACCGACCCCACACAACTTCTCGGTGCGCGACGCGGCCGGCGAGGTGGTCATGGCCACCGCCGACCTGAGCGTCGGGGACTCCGAGACGATCAGCGGCGAGCTCGCGCCCGGCCAGTACACCATCTTCTGTTCGCTTCCGGGCCACGAGAGCCTCGGCATGAGCGGCACACTGACGGTGACCGGCTCCTAGGGTCTTGGCTCCGGCTACGGCTCGCTGAAGTGGGCGCGCGCGCTGCGCGTAAGCAGACCGACGATGAGCACCCCGCTGATGACGAGGCCGATCGGCACCATGAGCAGGTACCAGCCATTGGCAGCGGCCGGTGGCATCTCGAGCAGGACCGGCGGAAGGCCGGCCAGGATCGGTGCCGGCAGGATGGCGATGCCGAGCGCAAACCGATGCGCGATGCGCTTGCGCTGGAGCGCCACGGTGATGCCGAAGAGCACGGCCGCCAGCTCGATCATCATGAAGATCCCGAGGATGCTGAACGGCGCGCGCTCGCTGAAATCGATGAACTCCACGATGCGACCCAGCAGCAGCCCGGTCAGCGCCAGCAGCGCGAAGGCCCACGCGAACCAGAGTCGAACGGGGAGCGGCGTTGGGGGGCCATCATCGGTCTGATTGTTCACTCCGGGGATCCTAGCGCCAGAGGTGGGTGACCGCTTCTGTGACGCCCAGCGTGGGGATCCCCAATTATCGTGACGTGAGCCTTATCCTGAAGTTCGGCCGGCAGGAATGCGATTCGGACCCGTAACTCCCGCGCGGTGAGAGATAGCTGCGCACTTGGGCTCTTTGCGGGCCGCATCGGCGCAGAAATCGGTCGAATTGTGCGGCATGCCCGGGATAAGGCTCACCCGGCGAGAATTGAGTGGCGAACGGCCAACGGCCGGCACGCAGCGCCTACCATCGGAGCCGTGGGTTGGCTGGCCGAGCTGTTCGAGACGAACCGGATCATCGTGCTGTTCGTCTACGGGCAGGTGTTCTTCGTGATGGGTCTGGCGGTCGCGCTCCAGAGCCGGCATCGGTCGAGGCTGCCGCTGGCGCGAGCACTGGGCTGGCTCGCCGGGTTCGGGATCGTTCACGGGCTGATGGAGTGGGGCTACCTGTTCATCCCCATCCAGGCAGGCTTCCTGCCGCAGCCGGTGATCGAGATACTCCTGCTCCTGCAACTGCTGATGAAGCCGATAAGCTTCGCGCTCCTCTTCCAGTTCGGCGTCGAGCTGCTCTTGAGCACGCGCGAGGGAGCGCCCGTCCGGCGAGTGATGGGGCAGCCCTGGCTGCGGCAGGTTCCGGCGGCCGGCGCGGTGCTGTGGGGAATCGCGACGATCGCGTTGTCGACCACCGTGGCGGCGGGATTCACGCCGGAGCCCGGACCGTGGCTGCCGGCCAACGACATCGGCCCGGCCCTGGCCGGCGTGGGCTCGCCGCTTGCCGTCGGCGATGTCGTGGCGCGGGCGATGCTGGCATTTCCGGCATCGGCGGTGGTGGCGATCGGCCTGCGTCGCACCACGCGGCTGCTGGGACCCATGGCCGGCCCCGGCGTTGCCACCGCCCTCGGAGCTGCCTCGATCGCCTTCGTCGTATATGCCGTTCTCGCCGGGCTGGTGCCACTGCCGGCCCCGTTCCCGCCGGCATCGGTCCTGAACAGTCAGACCGTGCTGGACACCGTGGGCGTCCCGATCGATGTCTTCATCTCGCTCACCGGCCTGGCCATCGCCCTGGCGGTCATCCGCAGCCTGGAGTTGTTCGAGCAGGAGACAGATCGGGCACTGGCCGATGCGCGCCGCCGCGAGCTCCTGCTGCGCGAACGCGAGCGTATCGGGCGTGACCTGCACGACGGCATCATCCAATCGATCTATGCCGCGGGGCTGCACCTCGAGCAGGCCTCGGCCGAGGTCGGCTCGGAGCGACCGACGACGCGCGAGCGCATCGGTACCGTGATGGGCGAGCTCAACCGCATCACCCGCGACATCCGCAGCACCATCTTCGACCTGCGTTCCGGCGAGCTGGAGGCGCGCGATGCGGAGGCCATCGTGCTGGCCGTGGCCGACGAGCTCCAGGCGCACACCCTGCTCAAGATCGAGATCGGCTCTGAAGGCCATTTCCGTCCGCGGCTGCGGCCCGAACAGGCGGAGCACCTGCACCACATCGTGACCGAAGCGTTCAGCAACATCCTGCGCCACGCCCACGCGAGCCGGGTGCGGGTGCACATGTCATGCAGCCGGCGCCGATTCACGCTCGAGATCCGCGACGATGGTGCCGGCTTCGATCCGAGCGCCGCTGACGAGCACGGCCGCCGGGGACGGGCACAGGGCCGCGCGCAGGGGCTGGCCAACATCCGGCGGCGCGCCGAGCTGCTGGAGGCAGAGGTGGATATCACCAGCGCCCGCGGGCAGGGCTCGCGCATCTCGCTTACGATGCCGGTGGCCACCACGCGCCGAGGCTCATGACCGATCTTCCCGAAACGGCCGCTCCGGCGGCCACCATCCGCATCCTGATTGCCGACGACCACGAGGTGGTCCGCATCGGTCTGGCTGCCCTGCTCGACGCACAGGAGGGGTTCAGCGTGGTCGCGCAGGCGGCCTCCGGGGAAGAGGCGGTGCGCATGGCGCGCCATCATCGCCCCGATGTGGTGGTGATGGACATCCGGATGCCCAACGGATCGGGTATCGACGCCTGTCGCGCCATCACCGCCGAGCTTGAAGGCACCCCGGTGGTCATGCTGACCAGCCATGCGGACTCCGAGGCGCTGTTCGATGCCATCGACGCCGGGGCGTCGGGCTACGTGCTCAAGCGCGTCGGGTCGTCGGAGCTGGTGGGGGCGGTCCGCACCGTCGCCGGTGGTGGCTCGCTCCTGGATCCGGCGGTCACGCGACGCGTGCTGGACCGGATCCGCAGCGCCAGCCGGCTGGAGGAGGCTGGCGCATTCGCCGATCTCACCGAGCAGGAGCGGCGCGTGCTGGCGCATATCGCCGACGGGGCGTCGAACCGCGAGATCGCCGCGCGCATGGGGCTGGCCCCCAAGACCGTCCGCAACTACGTCTCGAACCTCCTCGGCAAGCTGTCGCTCGACAGCCGCGCGCAGGCCGCCGCCTACGCCATCCGCAATCGCCTGCCCGAGCTCGACGTGAGCGGGGCATGAGACGCGGGCAAAATGCCGTCCTCACCAGCCTGATCGCGATCATCCTGGCGGCGTGCGATTTCCTGGCCACGCCGACGCCGACGCCGACGCCCGCCCCGACGCCCAGTCCCGTCGCCACGCCCCCGGCTGCCACGACTTCTCCGGCGCCCACCGACAGCCAGCCTCCGTCGCCGACCGCCACGCCGGAGCCGGCCCTCTCCCTGGATCTGCCAGAGGTATCCGATCCTCGGGTCGTCGCGGTGAGCGTCCAATCCGACGTGGGAACCGAGGGCGGCGAGATCAATGTCAGCGTCACCAGCGCCGCGGATGAACGGATCGACGAGCTCGTCCTGCGCTGGCCAACCGAGCTCAATGAATTCCTCGTCCTCGCGCCCTTCGTCCCATCGGAGGAACGGATCCGCGATGGCGGTCCGCCGCTCGTCCAGGAATGGACGAAGTGGGTGATCGGTCCGGGCGAGCAGGGAGAGCCGGACGGCACCATATCGCTCGGCTACGGTCCGCTCCTGGCGGGAGCGACCCTCAACATCGGGCTGAACGTTCGGCGCGTGGCCGCTGGGCCGGTCGCCTTCGACCTCCAGGTCCTCGCACGCAACGACCTGCTGACGCTGGATGGCGGAGAACCGGCCGAGCTCCGCGTCGAGATCCCCTGATGCCGGCCATCTTTCCTGCCTGGACCGATGCGGACCCTGAGCTGCACGCACGCCTGGGCGATGCCATCGATCCGGACCGCAAGATCCTCGGCGCGCTCGAGCGCGTCGTGCCGCTCAGCGGCAAGCGCATCGCGGACATCGGAACGGGAATTGGCCACTATCCGATGCTCCTGGCCCGCCGCATGGGACGGACCTACGGCATCGAGTCGGACTCCGAGCTGCTCACGGAGGCACGCCGCCGCGCGGTTGACTCGCACCAGCCGAACATCCGTATCGTCGAGGGCTCCGCGACGAGCCTGCCGCTGCGCGACGGGGCGGTCGACATCGTCCTGACCGGCGGAATCGCGCCCGAAGATGGCTCGCTACCGGCGATCGCAGAGGCCGTGCGCATCCTGCGCCCCGGCGGTCGCCTGGTGGTCATCGGCTACTACGGTCGCGACGATGTGGCCGCACTCCTGGAGCCAGAGGTCGTGGCGCAGGCGATGGATGCCACGCAGCGACGCACCGGGTGGTGGCTACGCAACGGGTTCAAGATCAAGGTCGTTCACACGCGGGTTGACCTGACCGATCCGGTGCTCGCCCAGGAGCTGCTGCCCCGCCTGTATGGCGACCGCGGACGTGCGTATCTGATGGGGCCGCATCGGCCGTTCCTGCGGCTGAAGCTGGGCCTCTATCACCGCGCCGTGCCCGAGCCCACCTGATCCTGCCCAGACCCTCGACCGAGCGATCGGTGGCATTGTGTGATGAATTGCCCGCTTTCGGTGCGCGAAATCCCCTTGCGCGCGCGAATCGCCGCCGATATGATCCTCGCGTCCGTAGGCCAGGCTCTTCTCCCCCCGGAGCCTGGCCTTCGGCTCGTCATGGTCAAGCGCGAACCCAAACGCTTGGCGCGACCAACCCGAACCCGGGCATGACGCTCATCCGCACCGCGGTGCGATAATCACCGACCCACACCGCACGCATGAGGCCGAGCGCATCGCACCGATGGCCACCACGCCGCGCATGAAGATCACCTACGCGACTCTCTCCGCCGACAACGAGGAGCTCCAGTCCTCCTTCGACGCCGCGCTCGAGCGCGCGCGGGCCGACCTCGGCAAGACCTACCCGATGATCATCGGCGACGAGGAACGCACCAGCGACGATATCTTCGAGGACCGATCACCCATCGACCGCGAGATGGTCGTGAGCCGCTTTCCGAAGGGAACGCGACAGGATGTGCGCGACGCCATCAATGCCGCCCGCGCGGCCCACCCCGCCTGGCGCAACACGCCGTGGCGGGATCGCCTGGCCATCATGCGGCGCGCGGCCGATCTTATCAGCGAGCGCCAGTTCGACTATGCGGCGCTGATGGTGCTCGAGGTCGGCAAGAACCGGCTGGAGGCGCTGGGCGACGTGGAAGAGACGGCCGACCTGCTGCGCTACTACAGCGACGAGTTCGAGAAGGCGGACGGCTTCGTGAAGCCGATGGGCTCGCTCTCGGCGGCCGCGCGCACGCGATCGGTCCTGCGCCCCTACGGCGTCTTCGCCATCATCAGCCCGTTCAACTTCCCCATGGCCCTCGCCGGCGGGCCGGCCGGCGGCGCCATGATCGCCGGCAACACCGTGGTCCTCAAGCCCAGCTCGGATGCACCGCTCATGGGATGGAAGTTCGGGGAGGCCATGCGAGACGCCGGGCTCCCGCCGGGGGTCTTCAACCTTGTCACCGGACCGGGCGAGACGGTCGGCGCCGAGCTCCAGGCGAACCAGGGCATCGACGGCATGGTCTTCACCGGCAGCTACGAGGTCGGCATGAAGATCCAACGCAACTTCACGACGAACTACCCGCGGCCGATCATCACGGAGATGGGCGGGAAGAATCCGGCCATCGTCATGCGCACGGCCGACCTCGAGAAGGCAGCCGAGGGCGTCATGCGCTCCGCCTTTGGCTTCGACGGCCAGAAATGCAGTGCCAACTCACGCGTCTACGTGGACCGGACGGTGGCCAAGGACTTCGTGAAGAAGCTGGTGGACAGGACGCGCGGCATCACGGTCGGCGACCCCTCCCGGCGCGACACCTGGATGGGCCCGGTCATCAACCAGCGCTCGCTCGACACATTCACCGACGCCGTCGCGGAAGCCAAGAGAGATGGCGGCACCGTCGAGATCGGCGGCGATGCCGATGGTACTCGCGGCTTCTATCCCACTCCGACCGTCGTGACCGGGCTGCCGCTGGCGCATCGGCTCTTCCACGACGAGCTCTTCGTGCCCTTCTTGGTGGTCGGCGAGGTCGACTCGTTGGACCAGGCGCTGCACGAGGCGAACGACACCGCCTACGGCCTGACGGCCGGCATCTTCAGCAGGGACGACGCGGAGGTTCAGCGCTTCCTGGACACCATCCAGGCAGGCGTGGTGTACGTGAACCGGCGCGCCGGAGCCACGACCGGCGCCTGGCCAGGGATCCAGAGCTTCGGCGGCTGGAAGGGATCCGGCTCGTCCGGCAAGAGCGGCCTGGGCCCCTACTACGTCCAGCAGTTCCTGCGCGAGCAATCGCAGACGGTCATCACCGACGAGGAGCCACCCATCCTGTGACCATTGACACCGACGCCATTGTCGAACCCTCCGGCTGGTTCGCCGTGCAGATGCGCTACGCCTACCTCGCCGGAGAGGCGGAGGTGGTGACGCTGGTGGAGGACCGCGTCGTGCTGGTTGACGGTTCGGACGAGGAGGCCGCGCTGGGCCGTGCGGTCGAGATCGCACCCGAGTACGAGGACGACTATGAGACCGATGACGGCGAGGCGGGCTCGATCCGATTCGAGGGCATCGTGGCCATCAAGGAGCTCGACGATCCACCGACGGCCGGTGCCGAGGTCTGGCACGAATTCATGACGCCCGACGCCTCGCGACCGTCGCTCGGTGACGATGGCGAGCCGCTGCCGCCGGTCTACCCCGAGGAGATGGCCTTCCCCCGCGCGCGCGACGACTGACCGAGTCATGCGGAGCTGGCGCCTGGCGGCCTACCGTGCCGCCCGCCCGCTGCTCTTTCTGGCCGATCCGGAGTCCATCCATCACCTGACTCTGCGCGCGCTCTCCTCCCGAATCGGCCGCGCGCTGGCCCCGTTGGCCTCCGGTGTCTCTGACACCGATGCGTCCCGCGCTCCGGTGGAGCTGATGGGCCTGCGCTTTCGCAACCGCATCGGCCTCGGCGCCGGCTTCGACAAGGACGGGATTGCCATCCGCGGCTGGGCGGCGCTGGGCTTCGGCTTCGTGGAGCTTGGCACGGTGACGCCCCTACCGCAGCCGGGCAATCCGCGGCCTCGTCTGTTCCGATTGCCTCAGGACGGCGCACTGATCAACCGCATGGGCTTCAACAACGCCGGCGCCGATGCGCTGGCGCGCCGCATCGCCGCCGCGCGCCCATATCTGCCGGATGCCTTCGTGGTCGGCGTGAACATCGGCCGCAACCGCGACGGATCTGTCGCGGACTACGCCACCGCCGCGGGAGCCGTCGCCGATGTCGCCGACTACCTCGCCATCAACGTCAGCTCGCCGAACACGCCGGGCCTGCGCGACCTCCAGGACCCCGCGCGCCTGGTGGACCTCCTGGCGAGCGTTGCCGGCGCGGCCCCCGGCCGTCCGCTCCTCGTCAAGCTCTCACCCGACCTGGCCGATGCGGATCGCGCCGTGCTCGTGCGCACGCTGGCCGACTCGCACGCAGCGGGCGTGATCCTGTCGAACACCACCACCGATCGAGCCTCCATCGAGTCAACGACCGAGGCGGGAGGCCTCTCCGGCCGACCTCTCTTCGCTCGAACCCTCGAGGCGGTGCGTGGCGCGGCAGCTTCGCGGCTGGTGGTCGTGGCGTCCGGCGGCATCGGTTCGGCGCCGGATGCATGCCGGATGCTTCAGGTGGGCGCCGATCTCGTACAGCTCTGGACCGGGATGATCTACGCCGGCCCGGGCCTCATCGGCCTGGCAGTGAAGGCGGCGGCGCGCGAACTTGCTCCCCAGCGCAAGTAACTCGGAAGGGCCTGCTAGGATGCATCGGTCTAGCCAAGGTGCGCGGGCAGGACGCGCCGCTCCGAACCCGGAGTGCGACATGACCACCGTGGAAGCAACCCCCTCAGGCGCGGCTGCCCGGAACCAGGGCGCGCCGCATATTCAGACGGAGCTCCCCGGCCCGAGGGCACGCGCGCTCATCGCCCGCGACGACGCCGTCGCTTCACCATCCCTCACTCGCGCCTATCCGCTGGTGGCGGAGTCTGGCTCCGGCTGCGTCGTGACCGATGTCGACGGCAACCGATTCCTGGACTTTGCCGCCGGCATCGCCGTCTGCTCCACCGGCCATTCGCACCCGAAGGTGGTCGCCGCCATCAAGGAGCAGGCGGATCGGCTCATCCACATTGCAGCCACCGACTTCTACGAGCCGCGCTACCTCGAGTTCATGGAGCGCCTGGCCGCCATTGCTCCCTTCAAGGAGAAGGCGCGCGTCTTCCTCACCAACTCCGGCACGGAGGCGGTCGAGGGGGCCATCAAGCTGGCCCGATATCACACGCATCGGCCCGGGATCATCGCCTTCGAGGGCGCCTTCCACGGTCGCACCTTGGGCGCCCTGTCGTTGACAAACTCGAAGATCAAGCAGCGCGCCGGCTTCGGCCCCTTGATCCCGATGGTGCACCACGCGCCGTTCCCGCGGATCCGGGCCTGGCGCGAGGGTTCCGGCGGTGACGGCTCGGCCGAGCTGGAGGTGCTGCGGCGCTCGATCCTGGGACGGATCATCGCGCCGTCGGATGTGGCGGCCATCGTGGTGGAGCCGATCCAGGGCGAGGGCGGCTACTTCCCGGCGCCAAAGGCCTTCATGGAAGGACTGCGCGCGATCTGCGACGAGCACGGCATCCTCCTGGTCGCCGATGAGATCCAGTCCGGCATGGGCCGCACCGGCTCATGGTGGGCGATCGAGGGGATGGGCGTTGAGCCTGACATCCTCACCACGGCCAAGGGCATCGCGTCGGGCATGCCGATCGGTGCGTTCATCGCGCGCGACTCGGTCTGGACCTGGCCACCGGGGGCCCACGGCTCGACCTTCGCCGGAAACCCGGTCTGCGCGGCCGCCGGCCTGGCGACGCTGAAGATCATCGAGTCTGAGGGCATGTCGAATGCGGCATCCATGGGTGCGCGGCTGCGCTCCGGATTGGAGCGCGTCGCTGCCGATGTCGCGGCCATCCGCGATGTCCGCGGCGTGGGGCTCATGCTCGGCGTCGAGTTCGACACCCATGAAGCGGCCGAGGCGGTGCAGGATGCGGCCTTCCAACGCGGCCTCCTCACCCTCGAGTGCGGCGAGTCCTCGTTGCGCTTCTCGCCGCCGCTGATCGTGGATGTGGCGTCGGTGGACGCGGCGATTCGCATCTTCGGCGAAGCGGTCGGCGCCGCCTGAACAATGTGTCGGCTGGCGCGCATTGCACGGCTGATCGAACGTGCGCCCACTGGCCGTGAGCGTGGAATCCCTACAGCCGCGCCTCTTCGGCCGTGCAATGCGCCGCCACGGGAACATTGCTCCGAACCAGCGCGGAGTACTTGAACAATGCTCCGTCAGGGGGCATTGCGCGAAGCGACGGGTCTAGTTCAGCAGGTCGGACAAGCTGGTGAGCGTAAAGCCGCGGTCACGCAGGCCGGCGACGATGAGCCTGAGGGAGTCCAGCGTTTCGTACCCGCCCAGGTGGAACAGCACGTTCGACCCGTTCACTGCGTTGCCGACCACCCGGGCCGCGATCTGCTCCGCGGTCGGACCGCCGTCAGTGATGGGCTTCCAGTCGATGGTGTCGATGTCCCACAGGAACGTCTTGGTGTACCCGGCCGATGCGGCCGCGTCGAGCACCGCCTGGTTGATGGAGCCATATGGCGGGCGCCAGTAGGGTTGCGGGTTTTGGCCCGTGCCGTCGCGCAGGATGGCTTCCGCATCGGCCAGTTCCCTGCGGATCCGATCAGCGCTGAACGGCCCGCCGGTGCAGGGATCGGTCGACGGTGAGCCGCCGCCACCGCGAGCCAGGTCGCAGTGGTACATGGTGTGATTCGCGATCTCGAACAGCTCTGGGTGAGCGCGGATGATCGCCATGACCTGTTGGCCCTGCTCGGTCTGGCTCATGACGCCGGTGGCAAAGATGGTGGCGCACACATCGTTGGCCACGAGGAAGCTCATGATGTCAACCGCCGGGTCCATTCGGCCGCCCATGTCGAAGGTGAGCGCCACGCCCGGTCCGGCGTCCGGGATGGTTCGGAACGTCTGGGCCGATCCGGCAATGACCCGGTTGGCAGCGGTGCAGCCGGACCCTGTGGGCGGCGGGCTGGGCGCTGCAATGGGCGTCGGACGTGGCGTGACGTTCGGTTCGCTGCTGACGGTCAGGACCCAGCCCGGCTCGATAACGTTCGGGCTGGCGGCCAGCGACGGGTAGCGATCCCCGTTCCACGCCTGGAGCTGCTGCGTGGTGGTGCCATAGGAGCGGGCGATGGCCGCGAGCGTGTCGCCACGCTGGACGGTGTAGGGCGTGCCGCTCACCGGGTCCTCGGTCGGCGAGGTGGTCGGTGCGTTGGTCGGCGTGCTGCTCTGCGACGGTGAGGCGGACTGCCATGCGGCGGCGCTGGATGGTGCCACCACGATGGACGGACTCGGCGCGACGGCCGTCGGCGAGCAGGCGGAGAGGACGACGAGCACGGTGAGCATCCCCGGCAGGAAGGCGGTGCGATGCATCGGTCTAGTTCGGGTGGTAGCCGAGGTCGGCGGTGGGAATGGGTGGCATGGCACCGTCGCCGAGCAGGCGGATCTCGCGGCGGAGGAGGTCGAGCTCGGCCTGGAGCCGGACGGCGGCATCGGGCAGCTCGAGCAACTGCTGCTTGCGGGTCAGCTCCACCTGGAGCACGCCACCCACCGCGTAGCTGGCGGCGACGGGGTCGTCGGGGAGGCGGATCGGCTTGAGGACCTGGTCCAGTGAGGCGGTCACGTCTGATTGCTCCTGCGCATGTCCGACTGACGCGGTGCGGGCAACGAAACGTTTCACGGTGGCCATGTAGGCATCAAGCGCGGCCTGGACGCGTGGAAGGAGCTGATCGGCCGACTCACCAGCCGGCTCGGCAATCGGGTCGACGTCTACCAGCGCATAGGGACCGGAGCGGTCGACCTCGCCCAGGCGAGCCCGTGCCACGCCCACGACGAGGAGCAGCCAGCGGCCGTCCGGGAATTGCTCGGCGCTGTGGATCTCGCAAATGGTACCGATGCGCTGCGTGGCGGCGTCACCGCCCACCTCAGGGCCATCGGTGATCATGCTGACCACGAAGCGGCGTCCGAATGGAGAGCCCTCGGCCATGAGGTCGGTGGCCATGGCCCGATAGCGCTCCTCGAAGACATGCAGTGGGAGCGGCAGGTGCGGGAACAGCACGGCGTGGAGCGGGAAGTGCGGAAGCTGCATCGCGGCGCATGCTCCCACCCGGCGCGCGCGCCGGCAAGGGACGATCAGGTCAAGTCGACGAAGACGTTCTTGACCTCGGTATACAGCTCCATGGCATGCATCCCCAGCTCGCGACCAATGCCCGACATCTTGTAGCCGCCGAAGGGCGCCTCGGTATGGACGCTCGCGTTGGAGTTGATGGACAGCACGCCGGCACGAACCCCCTTCGCCACCCGCAGCGCCCGGCCGATATCGCGGCTCCAGATGGAGCCGGAGAGGCCATACGGCGTGTCGTTGGCAAGCCGCACCGCCTCGGCCTCGTCACCGAAGGGGATGATGACCACGACCGGGCCGAAGATCTCCTCGCGCACGATTCGCATGTCAGCCCGGCAGCCGTCGAAGATCGTCGGCATCAGGTAGGCCCCCGCGTCGTACGGATCACCGGTTGGGATCTCGCCGCCGTAGGCCACCTCCGCTCCCTCGTCGCGTCCGATGCCGATGTAGTCCAGCACGCGCTCGCGCTGTCGCTGGCTCACCAGGCTGCCCATCTCGGTCTTCTCGTCTGAGGGATCGCCCACGACGACGCGCCTGGTCGCCTCCGTGAACAGCTCGACCACGCGGTCGTGCACGCTCGCCTCGACGAAGATCCGGCTGCGTGCGCAGCAGTCCTGGCCGGCGTTGTCGAAGACCGCATACGGCGACTCGGCCGCGAAGCGCTCGAGGTCGGCATCGGCAAAGACGATGTTCGGGCTCTTGCCACCCAGCTCGAGGCTCACCTTCTTGATGTTGCCGGCGGCCAGCCGCAGGATCTCCTGCCCAGTGGTCGTCTCGCCGGTGAAGGCGATCTTGTCGACGCCGGCGTGGCCGGCCAGTGCCGCTCCGGTCGTCCCGCCCGGCCCGGTGATGACGTTCACCACGCCGGGTGGCAACCCCGCCTCGATCGCCAGCTCGCCCAGCCGGATGGCGGTCAGCGGGGTATAGGAGGCGGGCTTGAGGATGGTGGTGTTGCCGGCGGCGAGGGCCGGAGCGAGCTTCCAGCTCGCCATGTTCATCGGAAAGTTCCACGGCACGATCAGGCCGCACACGCCGACCGGCTCGCGCAGGGTGAAGTCGAGGCCCGGCCTGCTGACCGGGATGGTCTCACCGAACAGCTTGTTCGCCGCGCCGGCGTAGTACTCGAACACGAGACTCACCGCCAGCGCCTCGCCGCGCGCGCCGACGATGGGCTTACCGACGTTGGCCGACTCGAGCTGGGCGAGCTCCTCGAGGTGCTGCTTCACCAGCGCCGAGTACTTCGCCAGCGCTCGTCCGCGCTTCGAGGCGGACCACGTCGACCACGGACCGTCGAACGCATCGCGCGCCGCCCTCACCGCACGGTCGACATCGGCCGGTCCGGCCAGGGGGGCGCGCGCGATCAGCGCGCCGGTCGCCGGGTTGACGACTTCGAAGGTCTGGCCGTCGGCGGCATCAACCTGCTCGCCGCCGATGATCATCTTCACGTCGTTGACCCGCGTCGGAGGGCGCACCTCGGTCGTCATTCAGTCACCTCGCAGGATCGGGATCGGGTCGGGATCGCCTGATTCTACGGCCCACGCGGAAGGCAGCCGTGACGCATCCGGCGGCCTGGGCCATCTCTCACCAGCGGAGACGTATCTTGGCGGACGCGTGCCGGTGATTCGCTGGAGCGAGTGATCTCTCGCCTGCTGAGAGATAGCCCCAACTGGCGACCTGCGGCGGCGCTCATTCTCCACTGGTGAGAGATAGCCCGGAGTCACGGCGATAGAGCCGCGATACGCCTCACGTCGTGTCGATCTGCGCCCGCTGAAGCTTGCCCGAGTAGTCGATGTAGACGCTCTTCCACTCGCTGAAAAAGTCGAGCGCGGCCTGGCCCACCTCGCGATGGCCGTTGCCGGTGGCCTTCGTACCGCCGAACGGCAGATGCGCCTCGGCGCCAATGGTGCCGTGGTTCACATATCCGAGCCCGGAGTCGAAGTCTC
>JACDBS010000246.1 GCA_013694795.1 Chloroflexota bacterium
ACGTTATGCAGGTAGATCTCGTCGAATCCCATGTCCACGAAGCGCTGGATCTGCGTGGTGTGCTCGTCGAGGTCGGCGCTGATCAGCATGCGGTCCGTGAAGTTCTCGAGCCGAACCAGCGTCGCCATCTGCTCGAAGTCCTCGGGGTTCTTGATGTCCTGCTTCGGGAAGGACATTCCGCCGTTCGGCCACTCCTTCAGGGCACTCTCCTCAGCTTCTGCCTGCGTCGGCGCCCACGAGACGTGGATCTGGAGCTGCGTCTTCATGGCCGATGCGTCCTTGCCGGCCTCGGCGGCCCCCTCGCGGAACTTGTCCCACAGCATGTTGATCTTCTCGTCGGCCGCGCCGACGGTGATGATCCCATCCGCGAACTTGCCGGTCTTCCTGGCGTTCACCGGGCCGGCGGTGGCGACGTAGATCGGGACGGGCTCTTCGGGACGGGTGTAGAGCTTGGCGGACTCGAGCGTGAAGTACTCGCCGTCGTGCTTGACGACCCTACCGCTGAAAAGCTTGCCGATGATCTCGATGCTCTCGAACATCATGCGGGATCGCTCGCCGACCTCCGGCCATTCGCCGCCGATGACGTGCTCGTTCAGCGCCTCGCCGGCACCGAGGCCCAGCCAGAATCGGCCCGGATACATGGCGCCCAGGGTCGCCGCCGCGTGGGCGATGACTGCCGGGTGGTAGCGGAATCCGGGGCAGGTCACGGCGGTGCCGAACGGGAGCGTCGTGCGCTGCCCCAGTGCGCCCATGAATGACCATGCGAAGGCGGACTGGCCCTGCTGCGGAGTCCAGGGGTGGAAGTGCTCGCTGACCTGGAAGCCGGCCTCGAAGCCGGCCGATTCCGCCTGCTCGGCCCAGTCGAGCAGGTCGGTGGGGTGGAACTGCTCGAGCATGCACGCGTAGCCGATCTTCGTCATTGCCGTAGCCTAGCCGGTCAGCCTTCCCTCGGCTCTCACCCCACGGGCGTATCGGACACTCATTCGCCGATACGCCCACCCCGCGCAAAGGGTCGTGCGCAGCGGGTCAGGTCCCGGACTCGTCCGCATCGGCGTCGCTGCCGCGATCGCCCCACGGTCCGAAGCCACGACCGGGACCGAAGTGGCCGCGACCGAAGCCACCTGCCTCGCCGCCATTGTCCAGCCAGGTCGTCAGCCGCTCGATCACCGCATCCGCGCGTTCGGAGTCGAGCCCTTCGGCGACGGCAGCGTCGAGATCGGCCTGGACGGCCGCCAGCACGGATGTCTTGACCTCGTCGTAGGGAACGCCTTGCTCCTCGGCCAGGGCCTGGAGCGACCCGGCCTCGCGGAGCTGGCCGATCAGCTCGGAGCTCTCGAGCCCGAGTGCATCGGCGGCGGCTTCGAAGACGTTCCCGCCCAGGAAGCCGCGCGCCAGGCCATGCCCGAAGCCCTTCGCAAAAGCGCGGCCCAACCAGCCGCAGCCGCTTCCATCGCCATCGGCAATGCGCTCGCGCAGCGCGTCGGCCCGTTCGGCGGACAGGTCGCCGGCTTCCACCGCCGCGTCGATGGTGGTTCCGGCCGCCGATTGCCGCGCCGCCGCCAGGGCGTCGGTGGTGACGCCCAGCTCGGAGGCCATCGCGTCGTCGAAGACGTTGCAGTACTCGGAGCGGGCGGCGGACGCATCGGTATGGTCGTTTGCGAACGCGGAGCCGATGAGGGTGCCGCCCACGATGGCGGCGAGGATGAGCGCGCCGGCAAAGCCGAGCGTCCTGGTGAGTCGCATGGTGGTCCTCGCGTGATGTGGATGTGCCGCACAGCGTGCCGGAACAATGATGAAGATGGCGCCAAGATTGCCGGTGCGAGTCTTCACATCGTCTGAATCGGTGCCGCGTAGGATGCCGCGCATGGGAGCACGCATCCTGATCGTGGAGGACGAACCGCAACTGCGCGGCCTGATGCGGCTGTACCTCGAGCGCGATGGCCACCGCGTGACCGATGCCGGCGACGGCCCGACGGCGCTGGCTGCGTACGACGCCGATGGCGCCGATCTCGTCATCCTGGACCTCATGCTGCCCGGGATGCAGGGCGAGACCGTGCTCGGGGCGCTGCGCGACGCCGGCGAGGTGCCGGTGCTGATCACTTCGGCCAAGCGTACCGATGCCGAACGGATCGCCGGACTGCGCGCCGGTGCCGATGACTACCTGGCCAAGCCTTTCAACCCGCACGAGCTCACGGCGCGCGTCGCGGCCATCCTGCGCCGAACTCGGGTTGCTGCGTCGACCCAGCCGCCGCCGATCCTCAGCCTCGACCGTGGACGCCTCGTACTGGATCCCGGCTCGCGCCGCTACACACTCGCGGAGGGAGTGACGGGGCGGCTGACGCCGGGAGAGACGGCGCTGCTCGTGGCGCTGGCCAGTCGACCCGGCGCGGTGTTCGGCCGCCAGCAGCTCCTTGGGGCGGTGGCACGGCGACCGGACGAGGTGTACGAGCGCGTCGTTGACGTCCACGTTGCGAACCTGCGACGCAAGCTGGGCGACGATGCCGGCGAGCCGTGGCTGATCGAGACCGTGCCCGCCACCGGCTATCGACTGGTTGCCGCGCCGGATCCGCAGCCGTGATGCGTGGCCGTCCGCTGGCCGTGAGGCTGGCCGCCCTGCTGGCGGGGGTCGTGATCGTGGTGCTCACCCTCGCCGGAGTGGTGGTCAATCGAGCCGCATCGCGCTCGCTGGACGAGACCCTCGGCCCGCGAGAGGAGCAGCGACTGGACCTGGCCGCGGCAGTGGTGGAGGATGCGCTGGAGCGAGGCGTCGGACGGGGAAGGATCCGGGCGCTCCTGCAACGGATTGCGACGGAGAGCCGCGGTCGCATCCGGGTCGTTGACGCGGATGGATCGGTCCTGCTCGAAGCCGGACACCTGCCACCGAATGTCGAGACCGACACGCTCTCGACCGACCTCTCTGTCGATTCGGGAGGCGGCGCGCTGGAGATCGAGCTGCCGAGCGCCGCGGCGCCATTCGTGCGTGCCTTCAACAATGCGCTGCTGCTCACCGGGATCGTCGCCGTGGCGACGCTGCTGGTCGCTGCCGCGGTGGTCGCCAACCGCCTGACCCGTCCCCTGCGCGAGATCGCGCTGGCCGCCCGACGGCTGGGTGGCGGCGACCTGACGGCTCGCGCCCAGGGCGGGTCGGACGCGGAGTCGACGGAGCTGGCGACCGCCTTCAACGGCATGGCGGAGCGCCTGGAGCGCTCGGAGACCCTTCGGCGCCGAGCCGCGAGTGACCTGGCCCACGACCTTGCCACGCCGGCCACCGTCCTCGAGTCGCAGATCCAGGCCATGGTGGACGGTGTCGTGCCGGCCGACGCGTCGCAGCTCGAGAAGGCGCGTGCGGCCGCGGCGAGCCTGTCGAGCGTCGTCGGGCAGCTTGGAGAGCTGACACAGGCCGAGGCGGCGCCCCTCCAGCGCCAACCGGAGCCCATCGCATTGACCGGTCTCGCGCGCGACGTCGTTGCCGCCCTGGACGGCATGCTCCGCGAGCGCCAGGTCAGCGCCTCCGTGACCGGCACGGAGGTCACCGTCATGGCGGACGGTGGCCAGATCGCCCGCGCCCTCCAGAACGTGTTTGCCAACGCGATCCAGCATTCCCCGGCTGCTGGCGAGGTGCGGATCGTGGTGGCTGATGGCCCAGTGGCCACGCTGCGCGTCACCGATACCGGGGCGGGGATTGAGCCCGCGGACCTGCCGTACGTGTTCGAGCGTTTCTATCGGGCCGATCGCTCTCGCGGAGGTCCACGCTCGGGCAGCGGCATCGGTCTGACGGTGGCGCGCGAGCTCATCGGCGCCAACGGCGGCTCCATCGAGGTCGAAGCAACCGGTCCAGACGGGACGACCTTCGTGCTGCGGCTCCCGAGCGCCGACCCAGCCTGAGGCGGCATCATGGCCGCATGCCATTCAGTTGGAAGCGCCACCAATCGGTCGAGGAGTTCCTGGCCGCGGCAGGCGCCTTCCTCGAGCAGCGCGAGGCGGAGAACAACCTGGTCTTCGGCATCTCGAGCGCCATTCGCACCACGCCCGAGCTGTTCGCCGCGGATCCTCCGTGCTTCGCCACGGTCACCGATGCCGGCGGGCGAATCGTCGCGGCCACCCTGCGCACGCCACCGCACAACCAGGTGCTTTCCTGGATCGATGACCTCAAAGCGGTCGACGCCATCGTCGACGCGCTGCGGGAGGAGCCGCTTCCCGGACTTCTTGGTCCGACCGATGCCGCCGCGCGCTTCGCTCTCCGCTGGACCGATACGACGGGGCAGCCGGCGCGGATCGAGGTCGCCGAGCGCATCTTTCGGCTTCAACGCGTCATTCCGCCCGCCAGGCCGGCCGATGGAAACTGGCGACTGGCCGAGCCACGCGACCGCGATCTCATCGCGCGCTGGGTCGTCGCCTTTTCCTCGGAGGCTGTCCCCGAGGCGCCGCCGATCCCGGACCCCGAGGCCGTCGCCGACCGATGGGTCGCGCAGGTCGGCCGCATCGCGTACGTGTGGGAGAACGCTGGCGAGGCCGTCAGCCTGGTCGGCGCCGGTGGCGAGACCCCGAACGGGATCCGCATCGGTCCGGTCTACACCCCGCCGGAGCGGCGCAATCATGGCTATGCCAGCGCGCTGACCGCCGCCGCGAGCGCCGACCAACTTGAACGCGGACGCCGCTTCGTCTTCCTCTTCACCGATCTCGCCAACCCGACCTCCAACAAGATCTGCCGGGCCATCGGCTACGAGCCGGTGTGCGACATGGACATGTACCACTTTGGGAGCGATGCGTAGCAGACCGATGCCGACGATCCGATCCCGATCTTGGGTGGCCGCGCCGATCGACCAGGTCTTCGCCTTCTTCGACGACTCCGCCAACCTCTCGAAGCTCATGCCGCCGCCGGTGCGCATCCGTCCGGTACGGGTCGAGCCCCTGCCGGCCCGAGCCGGGACGGTGATCGAGTTTCGCTACGGCATCGGTCCATTCCAGCGTTCCTGGGTCGTGCGTCTGGTCGAGCATGTGCCGCCCGAGCGGATCGTGGATGAGACCGTGTTGGGACCGATGCGTACGTTCCACCACTCGCACACGTTCACCCCCGCCCGCGCCGGCGGCACCTGGGTGGAGGATCGGGTCGAGTACCACGTCGGTCCGGATGGGGTGGTCGGCACCATCGTCGACTTCGCGGCGGGCATGGTCATGCGCCTGACACTCATCTGGCGCCAGGCGATGCAACGCCGTCATCTCGGCGGCTGAAACGGCCATGGTCCTCCCGGCGATTGCGCCGCGCCCCACACGCTCGTACCGTGGCCCTCGATGACCTCGTCACTCGCAGCATGGTTCAACCGCTTCCCCGAAGGGTGGTGGGGCTATCACTGGGCGCCGCCGACACCCATGAGCGCCGTCGAGCTGATCGGCACACCCACCATCGACAGCCGCCTCATGGCCACCCTGTGGGCAGTCGTCAGCCGCCGCAGGTCGGTCATGCTGAGCTCAGAAGCACCCCAGGCAGGCAAGACAACCGCCCTGAGCGCGCTCGTCGACTTCCTGCCAGACGACACCACCGGCATCTTTGTCCGCGGCTGGTGGGAGGAGTACGACTGGCTGGACGAGGTTCGCGCCGGTACCGGATATCTGCTCATCAGCGAGATGAGCGACCACCTGCCCATCTACGTCTGGGGCCGGGCCGCTCGGGGCGCGCTCGTGCTGGCGGGCAGGGGCTGGGGCCTGGGCGCCACCATGCATGCCGACTCCCTGCCGGAGGCACTCGACAGCCTGCGCACCCACCTTGGCGCGGCCGATGCGGACCTCGCCGGCCTCACGATCTACCTCCAGTACTCCGCCTATCAGACGCCCGCCGGGATGTATCGGCGCATCGAGGAGGCCTGGCACCTGCGACTGGCCGATGACGGCCGCCTCGCCCCGGTTCGGCTGGGCGCCATCAGCGGAGACCGATCCCCGAGCCTGACCGGCGCGCAGCGCCTGCCCACCCCACCGATGCTCCCGGACGACGGGGGCCGAGCGGCCAGGCCGTTCGAGCACGACCCCGCCGCCTACGCCGTCCTCGCGCACAGCCTGGGCATTGGCGCGGAGGAGCTGGATAAGGAGCTGAGGCATCGGTCTGCCTTTCTGGAAGACCTTGCCCAGCGTGGGATCTGCGACCCGCCGTCGGTGGCGGCCGCCGTTCGCGAGTACCCTGACCGCGCATGACCGACCGACCCGTCGACACGACCCTGGGGGAGCTGCGCGCAAGCGGCTATCGCAGCCGGACCGTCAAGGAGGAGATGCGCGCCAACCTCCTGACCCGCATCCGCGAGCATCAGCCATTCCTGCCCGGCATCCTGGGTTACGACGAAACGGTCCTGCCGCAGCTCGAGAACGCCATCCTCGCCGGCCAGGACGTGATCCTCCTCGGCGAGCGTGGACAGGCCAAGAGCCGCATCGCACGTTCGCTGGTCGGCCTGCTGGACCCATGGCTGCCGTACCTGGCCGGCACCGAGCTGCACGACGACCCGCTGCATCCGGTCTCGCCGCTGGCGCGCAGCATCGTGGCCGAGGAGGGCGATGCCGCACTCATTGCCTGGTGGGCACGCGAGGATCGGTACAGCGAGAAGCTGAGCACGCCCGACATCAGCATCGCCGATCTCATCGGCGAGGTGGACCCCGTCAAGGTGGCCGAGGGCCGCTACCTGTCCGACGAGCTGACGATCCACTACGGGCTCCTCCCGCGGACGCATCGGGGCATCTTCAGCCTCAACGAGCTGCCGGACCTGGCCGAGCGCATCCAGGTCGGGCTGCTGAACGTGATGGAGGAGCGCGACGTCCAGGTGCGCGGCTATCGAGTGCGCCTGGAGCTCGACCTGTTCGTGATCGCCAGCGCGAACCCGGAGGACTACACCAGCCGCGGTCGGATCATCACCCCACTCAAAGACCGATTCGGCGCGCAGATCCGCACGCATTACCCGGAGGAGGCGGCCACCGAGATCGCGATCATGGAGGGCGAGTCGGTGGCCTTCGATGAGGACGCATCGGTGCCGATCCAGGTGCCCGGCTTCATGAAGGAGGTCGTGGCCGAGCTTTCGCAGTTGGCACGCCGATCCTCGGAGGTCAGTCAGCGCTCGGGCGTGAGCGTGCGCGTCACGATCGCCAACCACGAGACACTGGGAGCGGCCGCGCTCAAGCGCGCCGTGCGCCTGGGCGAGCCGTCGGCCGCGCCGCGCATCAGCGACCTGCCGGCGGTCGTGGCGTCCACGGCGGGCAAGATCGAGCTGGAGACTCTGGGCGACGAGACGCGCGAGGACCGCGTGGTCGAAAAGCTGGTGGCGCGCGCGGTGGTCAACGTCTTCAACCGCCACTTCGCGCTGTCCGAGCTGGCCCCTCTCCTCGACCGCTTCGAGGAGCAGGGGCTGGAGGCGGAGGTTGGCGAGTTCGTGCCCTCGCGAGCCCATGGCGAGATGGTGAACGCTGTGCCGGAACTGAGAACGGCCATTGCTCGGCTCGACGCGGGTGAGTCGGCGGCGGGGATCGCTTCGGCCACCGAGTTCGTGCTCGAAGGTCTGCACCTCAACCGTCGGCTGAACAAGGAACGGCGCGGCAGCGGCGTGCGGTACGCCCGCTAGGACCAGGTTGACCCGGCGCGCCTCCCGGAGTGCCCACCCAACGAGAATTCGGCTAATCAGTGGCCGATGCGCCCGTGGGGTGGGAATTGGGCGGTCCGGTTACCAGGCGAGTCCGAGGAGCTCGGCGAATACCGACTCGACGTCCACGGCCACCCCGCGCGGGCCGAACCATGCGGCCACGTTGCCGAGGTCGCGATGCAGGAGCTCGGGCGCATCGGTATTGGTGGTGAATTCGACTGCCTGCGGCAGGTCGATCAGGACCAGGCGGTCCCGCCACCACAGCAGGTTGTAGGCGGATAGGTCACCGTGCACCAGGCCTGCCGCTGTCAACGCACGCAGGCTTTCAAGCATCTGCTTCCAGGCCGCTGCGACCTCGCCGGTCGTTAGTCTCGCCTGCGCCAGGCGCGGAGCCGCCTGCTCCATGTCGCCGATGAACTCCATGAGCACGCCGTCATCGGTCCGCTCGACGGGATAAGGGACGGATGCGCCCGCGGTCCAGGCGCGCTGGAGCATCGCCATCTCCTGGATGGGCCACATGCGCTCAATGACCTCGTTGCCGTGGGCCGTGTGGGTCTCGACGGCCCGTCGGTCGCGGCTGGAGAAGAACCAGCCCGCCTGGTAGACCGAGGCGTTGCGGAAGGCCGTCGAGTGCTGGAAGCCGAGCGCGCGCAGCTCGCCCTTCGCCGGGCGCCGCGGACGGTATCGCTTGTGGGCAAGCAGGACGGTCGAGCCACCGGCGTAGCGGCGCTCGATGAGGAAAACCTCGGCCTCCTTGCCTGACTTGAGGGTCCCGAGCGACGTCTCCTCGAATGGCTCGTCGAGCAGCCATCCGGGAGCCTCGCGCGGGCGCGCGGGTGAGACGGGTGAGATATGCACGCTGAACGCTCCGAGAGGTGCGGGGTAAAGCAGCCCGACCTTCGGATGCGCTGGAGGCTAGCTCCGCGGCGTTCTCGAGCGGTCGGGAGGACAGGGGTTCATGACAACTCTCATGACGGGTCCTCCTCGTACGTGCGGCAAATGGCTTCCGGCGACTATGGGACCCGCGCGCGCTCTTGGCAAGCTACCTCACTGCCAGCGACACGTGGGGCGGGTCAAGGGACGGAGGAGCCACAGCTCGCCTGCAATCCGCCCGTTCCACGGGTCATCCGACGGCAGAGCACACCCCGCCGCCGGCTTCCTCCGTCGTTTGACCCGTGCGGCGGGTGAAACGTGGGCATCAGGCGTCGGCCGACGCGAGATTCCGTTCGTACAGCGAGGTCTGCCAGATCCAGCCGCGATGGTGCGATCGGCGCTGAAAACCTGCCCCACGAATTCGCTGGTCGATCTCCCCCTCGGGGTGCACATAGCCTCGGAACGACTGCCCGACCAGCCGGAGCATGAGGTTCCCGAAGCCGATCCCGGCGCGCAGCCACCAGCGCTCGTTCGGGTAGACCACCCCGTACAGCCGACGGCTGCGCGAGACCGATGCGTCAACCAGCGCCCGCCAGTCGCCGTAACAGCAGATCACGCGATCGAGCGTGACGATGTCGGCCGCGTCGATCTCCTCCGCCACCTCCACGAAGTCTCCGAGGTGGAAGGTCGCGCGGTCATCCCACCCCCGACGCGTCACTTCCTCGGCCGCAACGGAGACATATGGTCGGGAGGCGTCGACGCTTGTGAGCGACTCCGCGCCCGCGCTCAAGAGTTCCAGGCCGATGATCCCGACGCCACCGCCGATGTCCATCACCGAGGCGCTCTCGATGCCTGCGTCCTCGATGGCCTCGATCAGCCGCCGCGTGCTCCCTCCGGCGCCGGACCGGCGATAAGCCTTCAGCTGCCGACGCGCCGTTCGGTCGTCGAAGATCGCGTCGTAATCGGGCTTGCAGCAGGAAGCCGGCATGCCTGACGCTAGGTCGATTCGGCCGAGGCGGGAAGCGTCAGGCGCCCGAGCGCCTCGGTGACGCGTGGCAAGTCGTCATCGGCGAGGCTCTGGGCCTGTCGCAGACAGCTCGCGGCCGCCGTGCGTTCGCCGCGCGCGGAGTAGCGTTCGCCCAGCTCCACCAGCACGTCGACATATCGCTGGCGCAGGTCGACACGCCTCTGCTCGACGGGGGCGCTGTCTCCGTAGAAGGGGCAGTCGTCGAGGTAGTCGCCCCGGTACAGCGCCCGCGCCTGCTCGAACAGGTGCAACGCGTCATCCGGCTCGGCACTGCTCGCTCGGGCCAGCGCGCGCTCGAACTCGTCGACGTCGCTCCACGCCACGACCCCCGGTTCGAGCCGATACCGGTCGTTGATGAAGCTGATCGCCCCGTCGGAGCCGCGCGCGCGCCGTCCGGGTCGCAGCACCGATCGGAGTCCCAGCATGGTGCGGTGGAAGGCGACGTCGGCGCGATCCAGGTCCACGTCGGGCCACACGAGCTCCAGGATCTCGTCCTTGGCCACGCCCCGGTCACCTCGGTCGAGCAGGAACGCGAAGACGGCCTCCGCCTGGCGTGATCCGGCCTTCTCGCCGCCCCATTGACGGACCGGCTCGCCGCCGATCTCGGCCCGCAGCGAGCCAAGGGCGTAGACGCGCAAGCCCTCTGGGGTCGAGCTGGCATCGGCCAACGCGACGCTCAGGGCCGATCCGCGGGCCTGCACCATCGCACGCTCGGCGCGCAAGTCGAGCAGCGCCTCCGCCTGTGCGTTCTGCCGCCCCGCGAGACTCATGCTGGAGCCGAGATAGGAAACCGCCAGCTCGAGCGCCTCGAGGTCGGAAGGCGTGAAGGCGAACCCGGTGCGTTTCCGGCCGAAGACGGCGTGGCCGAAGCGCAGCCCGCCATCGGTCATCGAGAGGCGGACCGCGAGCGGGTCATCGTAGTCCACCGACCCGCTCAGCACGCGCCGCTCTCCGTCAGTCACCACCTCGGCCCCGGTCAGCTCGAAGGTGCGAACCAGCCGATCGAGTGCCGGCCCGACGGCACGGTCCGGATCCTGCGCCAGGATCTGGTCGCTTCCGAGCGCCTGGAGGAGTCGAGCCCGGGATGCCGCGCCGGGACTGCCCGCCACGAAGTCGCGGACGCGTTCGGAGACCGGTTCGAAGAGCGCCAGCGTCACGACCACCGCAAGAGCGGTCACCAGCGGGAAGTTGATCGCCAGCACTCGGGTCGCGGCTTCCTCGAGCAGCACCAATGCCGCCACGTACGCGACGATCCCGAGGCCGGCGAAGAGCGACCAGCGCACGGCGCGTCCAGCGACGTCCGGGGCAAGGAAGAAATGCTGAGCAACGACCGAATAGGTGGCAATCACCATGGCAAGCGCCACCAGCGAGACGCCAATCCAGCGCGGACCGCCGACATCCTCCGGCAGGATGCGCAGCATGCCGCCGGCGATGCCCAGCGCCACCGTCGCGATGGCGAACATCAGTTGCCGCCGTCGCGCGCGATCCGCACCGGCTTGCTGGAGCCCGGCCGCCAGGTAGGCGATGCCGGCAAACCACACGGTGAGGCGCGCCGCGGCGAAGGTCCAGGCCACGACCGGGCCGGGGATACCGAGAGGCGCGAAATGCGGCTCCGCGAACGCGATCGGATGTGCCGGGTCAAGGGCTGCCTGGACGATCGCCAGGACCCCGAGCCCATATCCGGCCGCCAGCACGCTGTTGGCGAGCGCGGAGCGACGTCCCTCGAACGCGACCGAAATGGCGATGTGCGTGGTGGCGGGCGGAAGAAGAAAGGCGGCCGCGTCCTCGAGCAGGTTGATAGGGGGAATGACGCTCGGATCGGTGCTGA
>JACDBS010000250.1 GCA_013694795.1 Chloroflexota bacterium
CGTGAAGCCGAGGCGGAGTACGCCTCCGGCGACGCTCGCGAGTTCGCCGACATGGAGGCCCTCCTCGACGACCTCCGCGGCTGACCGTGCGCGTCATCGCGTCGAGCCGCTTTCTGCGCCGTGCAAAGAAGCTCCGCGACCCCCAGGCGCCCATGCTTCGTGCGGCCCTGCGACGGTTTGCCGCGGATCCGCGTGATCCCCTGCTGCGAACGCACAAGCTGAAGGGCGATCTCGAAAGTTACTGGGCCTTCAGCGTGGACGACGACCTCCGGGTCCTGTTCCGATGGGAGGGAGACATCGCCTTCCTCGTCCACCTCGGCACCCACGACGAGGTGTATTGACCCGACCGGTCAGGCGGCCGTGGGAGGCTCCTCAGGTCGCCGCGCTCAGCGGTAAACGTCTCGACGATGGCCGATCCTGATCACGAGGATCCGCAGGCGATCGTCCTCGACCTGGTACAGGATCCGGTAGTCGCCGGCGCGCGCCCGCCACACGTCATCCGCTCCGCGCAGCTTCACGGCGTCGCCTCGAGGGTCCTCCGCGAGCCGATCGATGCGTCGCACGATGCGGCGTCGAACGGGAGGCTCGAGCTTCGACAGCACCCTCGCCGCCGACGGAAGGAACTCGACGGCGTACACGAGCGCGGCGCTCTACAGGCCGAGCTGCGCCTTGAGAGCATCCCACGCGATGCGCTCGTGATTCGCGGGGTCGGCCAATGCGGCGCGCACCTCATCGAGGTCACGCGCATCCTCGACCGCTTCGATCAGCTCGAGGTCCTCGATCGGCACGACTGCCGCCACCCGCCGACCGTGGCGGGTGAGGACCACGCGCTCACCCCCGAACGCGACCCGGTTGACGGTCGTCGAGAAGGATTCCCGCGCCTCGCTGATGCGTTGCTCACTCATGTACAAATTGTACGATACGTACGCAATGGTCGCCGACGAGACGGTTCTCCCCCGAGCTCAAGTCGCGCAGCGTACCCGGTCAGGCCGGCGCCATGACCGCCAGGCCGGCCCCCCGTGCCGCATCGGCCAGGCTGAGGTCGTATGCCGATACCTCAGTCGGCCTCGACGGACCTCACGGCTGCATGATGCTCAGTCGCGAGAACTGGGCGCGGTAGAAGCCACGGTCCCGCGTGAGCAGGCGATCCGCGTGGACCATCGCATGTGCGCCGATGAGGAAGTCGGGCAGGATCCGTCGGCGCGTGCCACCACCAGCCCGATACGCGCGGTACACGCGACCGGCGGTGATCGCCACCTCCCGATCGTCGGGCACCAGCTCGATGCCGAGGCGATCGAGCCGATCACTGACGCCGCGCGGGTCGGAATACGCACCGATCACCTCCGCCCACACGACGGTGGAGCCGATGAGGGCTCCCTCCACCCCCGCCTGGCGGAGCGCCTGGGCGGACATCGGTCCGTGCCGTGGATCGCCGGTGAGCACGTCGAGCAGGACGCTCGAGTCGACGGCGGTGATCACCGCCCGCGGGTGCGCTCGAGGTACGCGTCGACAGGCTCGTCCATCCTCATCGAGCCGTAGACCTCGTCGATCGCGTCCCCACCACCCTTCTTGCGGGCCACGAGCCGACCGCCGTCAGCCTCGAACTCGAGCACCGTTCCCGGGCGCAGTCCCAGCTTCGTGCGGACGGCCTTGGGGATCGTGACCTGGCCCTTCTCCGAGACGATCGCCTTCATACCGTTACGGTAGGGATTCCTACCTCGTTCGTCAAGGTTGCTCCTCGACATACGTGGACCGGTGGATCAGCCGCGGGCGCCGTCGGCGATGGCCGGGATGTCGAGGCCGAGGTGATGCGCCAGGCCGCTTCGGACCGCCCGGCGCACCGTCGGGTCCTCCACGACGCCGATCGGCGAGGACCGGACGCGGCGCAGCGAGATCGTCCGGACCTGGCTGGTGAGGATGACGCCATCGCGCGTCTGGCCACCTTCCCCGCGCGAGATCGACACGTCGCCGGGATAGCGCGCCTCCGAGCGGGCGCCGGTAATGGGGCAGACCGTCGCCAGCCCGGACCGATGGAACGGCTCGTACGAGACCACGAGCGCCCGCCGCTCCCCGGCCTGCTCATGACCCTGCGCCGGATCCAGGCCGACGATGACGATCGACCAGCGCAGCGGGCCGGTCAGGCCGGCCACGTCTCGCGATCGGCCGATCGATAGGCCGCGTCGAACTCGTCCGCCTCCGCCACGAACGTCGGATCCGATGCAGCCGCCTCCCATGCCGCCGCCTCGCGCGCATCGGTCATGCGGCGCTCGAGCTCGTCGATGGCCAGCTCGATCACCGCGTCCTGCGACGCGGCAACACCATACCGCTCGGCCATTTCGCGCACCCGCTTCACCGTGCGCGGGGCCAGGTTGTACGTCCGCTTCACTCGCGTTGCCATGAGCCGATCCTCGCACGTCCATTCTTGGGTGTCAATGCGGACGTACATCAGCCGCTGATGCGCCCCGCCCGGCATGTAACCGATTCCGCCAATCCGCCGATCGGGCCGGCCACGCCTACTACAGGGTCGAGACGGCTCGTTCGAGGTCGCGCCGGTGCACGACCCGTGCGACGAGGTGTGATGTATCCGCCGCCTCACCGGTATCGAGCGGTCGATACAGGATGCGGTATTCCCCGACGCGGAGCCGGCGCCACGGGGATTGCCCACGGAGCGGCTTGACGTCAATGCCGGCCTGCTCTCCCGCGAGGCCCTCGAGTCCCTGCCGAATTCGATTGAGGTCGGCTCCAGGGCCAATGCGGCGCAGATCCTTCTGGCGGGAGTATCTCTCGCACCCGGACTCGATGCAGGCGGTCGGACGCCGGCTGTTCAGCCGGATCCCGGCGAGCCCCCGCTGCCAGCTCTGCGCGCTACGGGTCCAGGGCCCCGAAGTTCCGAGCCTGGTCGCAGTCGCCGCAGATCCAGGCGTTGCCGTCCTGCGCCGGGGGCAGGCCGTCCGACCACAGCTCGCGCCCGCAGATCGGGCAGATCTCGGGCGCCTCGGGAAACTCGTCGCTCGGCGTCATCGGCGCATCATCGCATGGTGAATTCACGGGCCAGGCCGAGCTCATCGAGCCGCATGCGCAGGTGCGCGCTGGCGGCTGAGTCACCGCGGTAGGCGGCGGCCAGGATCTCCATCGGCGAGGCGGTCGGGTCGAGCTCGGGGTGATCGGCGACAAGCGCGAAGGCGAGCGTGAACAGGGCTGGCCCGTCGATGCGCAGCCAGGTCTCGATGGTGTCCCAGCCGAAGTTGCGCTCTACGCCCGGTCCCCACTCCTGCGTCCGCAGCGTGACGCCGGCTCCGTCGGGCTCCAGCCAGACCTGGGCACTGTCTTCGCCGGCCCGACCGTCGAACAGTGTCAATTTCGTGTCGATCACGTGCGAACCGTGCGCCCGGGTCGCGACAGATCAAGTGTCGCGATTCGCTCATGACCATGTCCAGTCTTCTCATGCCGGGAGGCGGCTGGGTACGCCAGCTCCTGATCCGCCTGAGACGCGTTCGAGGCCGGGTGATTCGGAGTGGCCGGCTATTCGCCCCATGAGTGGCATCGGCCGCGGGCAACCGGATTCGAGTCAGATAGTCGCCAGGTGACTCTTCGGGGCGGTATTTCGGCTGATCCCGGTACATCGGATCGGGCCGCACGCTCGGCAGACGGCCGATGTCGAGCGATCCGGGGTCAATTGCTGCTCTACCAGTCACCGGATGAATTTGAGGGTGGCACGCAAGACGCGGGGCGATGTGGTCGGGGGCTGGGCGTTGATCAGCCCGGTGCGACCTTGAGACTGACCACCTCGGTGGCGCCTTCTTTGCCCTTCAGCGCCAGGCTCCGGCGCTCGAGCGCGGCATCCAGGCCGGCGGCGGCCGCATCGGTCGAGACGAGGATCTCTCGCCGGCGACGGCCTCGGCTGCCAGGCGAAGCTCCCGTGTGGGTGTACGCTCGATGCCCATACGCATCGAGGAGCCGGAGCATGTCCAAGTATCTGATCATCGGCAGTTATACGGCGGACGGGGCCAAAGGAGTCCTCAAGGAGGGAGGGACCGCGCGCCGCAAGGCGGCGGAACAGGTCATCCGGTCTGTGGGCGGGACCGTCGATGCCTTCTACCTCGCGTTCGGCTCTGACGACTTCTATGTCCTCGTCGACGCGCCGGATCATGCTGCCATCGCCGCGGCCAGTTTGACCGTCGGGGCCAGCGGCGCGGCACGCACCCGAACCATCGTCCTCATCACGCCCGAGGAGGCCGATGCCGCCACGAAGCTCTCGCCGGAATACCGCCCGCCGGGCGCCTGACCGGGGACCTCATGGCCGAGGCAACCGCCGTCGGCGGTCGCGCCCAGTTCTCGTTCGACGTGTCGATGGCCCTCGGCGCCGCGGCACCAACCGGCTCGCTTCACTTCCGCGACCGTGACAGCGGCGCGCGGGTGGACGCCACGGCGATCGACTCGCTCACCATCGCAGGCAGCAAGGCCACGATCACCGCGCGGGCGACCGTGGACGGACAGGTCGGCGTGCGCTTCGTGCTGGAGGTCGAGGATCTCGGCAAGGGGGCCGATACGTTCCGCCTGGTGACGGGGACCGGCTACGGCGCATTCGGCGTCGTCGAGAAGGGGAACATCACGGTCGAGGGCGGTGGCGTGCTGGGGCTGCCGTAGGCCCCGGCACGGTTGGCCCGATTTACGTCGCCTGGGAATGCGAGACAACTGGGCAAGCGGACACCTGGAGTAGAGTGCCCGCGTGACGCTGGCCGGCGATACGACACATGAGGCGCGGAGGATCCAGCTCGCAGCTCTGCGGCGGCTGGACGGACCGACGCGGCTCGAGATGGCGTGCCGCATGAGCGACGACGCCCGGGCGATCAGCGAGGCCGGAATCCGGCACCGGCACCCGGAATGGAGCGACCGCGAAGTGCACCATGCGCTCCTGGAGCTGTTGCTCGGACTCGATCTCGCCGGCCGGGTCCTGAACGCCCGTCCCACCCCCGTCTGATGTCCCAGGGCGAGCTTCTCGCTCGGATGATCCGCGGCCTCGACAAAGCAGAAATTCCGCACATGGTCGTCGGGTCGCTGGCGAGCTCTTTTCACGCCGAGCCGCGTACAACACTGGACATCGACATCGTCATCGATCCGACGCCGGAGAGTTTGAAGCGGTTTGTCGAAGACCTCCCACGACCGGAGCTGTATGCCGATGCGGACGCGGCTACCGATGCTCTCGCGCGGCGCACATCGTTCAATATCATCGAAGCGCATACCGGCTGGAAGGTCGATCTCCTCATTCGTCGCGATCGGCAGTTCTCGCGGGAGGAGCTCGAGCGGCGCATCCCTGTTCGCCTTCTCGGAGCCGATACGCATGTGGCCACGGCGGAGGACACCATCATCGCGAAGCTCGAATGGGCGAAACAGGGTGAGTCCGATCGACAGTTGCGCGACGTTGCGGCAATCTTGTCCATGAACCGCGACACGCTCGACCATGTCTACCTGGACCGATGGATCACCAGCCTCGGGCTTACCTACACCTGGGAGCGAGCGAAGGGTCTCATCACCGACACCTGATGTCAGGAGACCCGGATACGAATACGATCCATGCCAAATGCAGGCCATAGGGGCGCCACGGCGCCTGCGTGACGAGCGGTTGATCGCCCGGCGAGGAGCCAGATAGATGGAGGGCACCGAATGCCAGACCCAGGCAAGGTAGTCAAGCAGGTCGGTCGGACGGCCGGCGAGGTCGGCAAGACCGCTGGCCGGACAGCGCGCAAGGTCGGCAAGGCCGCAGGCACGACCGCCGGCAAGGTCGCGGGAACGGTGGGAACTCTGGCCACCGGCGCGGCGAAGGCGGTCAGCAGTGCGCTGCCGATCGGCAAGAGCCCGAATCGGCGTTCGAAGGCTCGCTCCACCAAGACTTCCACCGCCTCGGGCGCTAAGGCCAGCCCCGCGAAGTCGCGCCCCGCGAAGTCACGCCCCGCGCAGTCGACGGGCACGAAGTCCACGACCGGCACGAAGTCCACGACCGGGACGACGTCAACGGCGTCCAGGAAGGCGCCCGCGAGGAAGAAGCCGACCACGGGCTGACTTTCTGAAAGAACCCCTTGATCATTCCAAGGGCTCGGGCGTAGGCTGCGCGCTCAGACGCGCGGCCGCCAGGCTCCCGAGCGCGTCGCCCGAAGGAGGCACCCACCGATGGCCGACCACCCCAACGCCGCCAAGATCCGCGCCGCCGCGGAGGAGATGGAGCGAGGCGGCGACATGATGTCGCTGATGGCGGAGCTGCTGGACGACGACGTCGTCTGGCATGAGATCGGCCGCGACGAGCCGATCCGCGGCAAACAGGCACTTGCGGAGCGATTCAGCGGCATGCCGGAGGGCGCGAGCATCAAGACCGAGACCCACGATGTCCTCGCCAGCGACGAGCACACCATCCAGCTGGTGACCGCCACGGCGACCATGGGCGACCAGTCGCTCACCTACCGCACCGCCGAGATCTATCACATGCGGGACGGCAAGATCACCGAGCGCTGGGCCTTCTCCGACGACACCGACCGCATCAACCGCTTCTTCGGCGGGATGTGAGCAAGCCGCGTCGGGAGGGCAGTGTCAGACTTCGTCGACGCGCAGGCTGACGACCTGGGTGACGGATTGCTTGCCCTTGAGCTCCAGTGTCCGGCGCTCGAGGTTGGGGTCAAGACCCGCGGCAGCAGCGGCATCCGTCGACACCAGGACCTCACCCGGTCCGGCGACCGACGCGAGGCGCGCCGTGATGTTCACAGCGTCACCCACCGCGGTCAGTTCGACGTGGCTCCCCTCTCCCACCGCGCCAAACCAGGCGCGTCCGGCGTGGACGCCGGCGCCGATGGGTACCCATGGCCCATCTGGATCGGCATGGCCGGTCGCGCGGAGCAGCGCCTGGGCAGTCTCGACCGCGCGAGCGGTGTAGCGCTCGCCGGTGAGCAGCGGGAAGAAGAGCGCCACCAGCTCGTCGCCGACGAACTTATCGACGTACCCGTCGTGCTCGAAGACCACCCTCGACGCCGTGGCATAGAAGCGATTCAGGAGCGCGTTGTACTCACCCGGGGACATCCCCTCGGCCAGCGAGGTCGAGCCTCGGATGTCGGCGAAGAGCATCGCTCCGTCGACCTCCGCACCACCATGGTGTTTGGTCATGAAATCTGTGCACGAG
>JACDBS010000019.1 GCA_013694795.1 Chloroflexota bacterium
CCCATGACCACCGCGCCGATGAACAGGATCGCGACCACGAGCAGCGGCAGGATGTTCGAGACCGCGAAGCTCCCGGCCGCGACGCCCGAGGCAACGGACAGGATCATGATCGCCAGCACGTCGTCGATGACCGCCGCGCCCACGATGATGCGTCCGCTCTGCGTCCTGAGCGCGCCGAGGTCGCGCAACACGTTCGAGGTGATGCCGACGCTGGTGGCGGTCAGGGCGGCTGCCAGGAAGACGGCAAGCGCCAGGTCGCCGCCGGCCAGCCCGGCAGCGGCGAAGCCACCGGCGAAGGGCAGGATCACCCCGAGGATGGCGACCGTCAGCGCCGTGCGGCCGACCCGCAGCAGGTCATGGAGGCGCGTCTCAAGACCCACCTGGAAGAGAAGCAGCACCACCCCGATCTCGGCGAACAGCTCGGTCTCCGCGTTCACCTCGTACACGCCGAAGACGGCCGGCCCCGCGATCACGCCGCCCAGGATCTCGCCGACCACCGTCGGCTGGCCCAACCGCCTAAACAGCTCGTTGCCGAGCTTGGCGACCACCAAGATGGCGAAGAGCTGGATCAGGATCTGGGTCAGGTGGTCCATCAGGGCGCGCCAGTCTAGCCGATGCCGTGCGGCCGGTATGATCGGGCGCATGCCGCGCACCTGCCGATGACCGGCCTTGGACTGACGCTCCTCGTCGCGCTCGTGGCAGCCCTGGCGCTTGGCGCCATCGCCCAGCGGCTGCGCCTTCCGCCGATGCTCGGCTACATCGTGGCCGGACTGGTCGTCGGGCCGTTCACGCCGGGCTTCGTCGCCAATCGCGAGGAGGTACTCGAGCTCGCCGACGTCGGCGTGGCGCTGCTCATGTTCAGCATCGGCCTCCAGTTCAGCCTGGGCGAGCTGCGGTCGGTTGGCGTGCGCATCCTGGCCGGTACGCCGGTGCTGGTGGCGGCGACCATGGCAATCGGCACCGCCACCGGGATGGCCCTGGGCTGGGAGCTGATCGAGGCGCTCTTCATCGGTGGCGCCATGTCGGTGTGCTCGACGGTCGTGCTGGTCAAGATTGCGGGGGAGGGAGCGCTGCACACCACCACGTACGGGCGGACGGCGCTGGGCGTGTCGATCGTGCAGGATCTCGTCACGGTGGGACTGGTCGTCACGCTCTCGGCACTCGGCAGCCGGGAGGATGAGTCACTGCTGGCCCTGGTGGTCAGCGGCACCATCGCGCTCGGCTTCGTCGCCTTCATGGTGATCGCCGGCTCGCGACTGCTTCCGCGGCTCCTCGCGGTCATCGCCGGGCTGCGATCGCGCGAACTGTTCGTCATCGCGGTGGCGGTCATCGCCATCGGTACCGCCTTTGCTGCCAGCGCCCTTGGTGTGAGCGTGGCGCTCGGTGCCTTCGTCGCCGGCCTGGCGCTGGCGGACTCGGATCTGACGGCCAGCGTGCTGGGCGAGATCGTGCCCCTGCGCGAGCTGTTCAGCACCTTCTTCTTCGTCTCCATCGGCATCCTGCTGCAACCCGCGGCGATCCTGGAGGCGTGGCCGGTGGTGCTGGCGCTACTCCTCATCATCACCTTCGGCAAGGCCATCCCCGTGGCGCTGCTCGCGCGCCTGGACGGGCAGCGGCCATCGTCGGCGGTGCGCGCCGGCGCGCTTATCGGTCAGAGCGGCGAGTTCAGCTTCGTGCTCGCCTCCGCCGGGCTTGCCCTTGGCGCCGTACGGCCCGACGTCTTCAGCCTGGCCATGGGCGCCGTGGTCCTCTCCATTCTGACGGCCAAGCCGCTGCTGGCCGGGGCTCGTCGTCTTGGCACCTGGCTCGACGCACACACCGGGTATCCACCCCTTCCCGGCGAGGAGCCCGCGGCCGGCCTGCGCCGCCACGCGGTGATCCTGGGTTACGGCCGCGTCGGGCGGTCGGTCGCCCGCGTCCTGGAGTCACGCGGCTTCGCCTGGGTGGCGGTTGACGCCGACTACGCCACCGCGCGGGCGGCGCGCGAGGCGGGCCATCCGATCATCTATGGCGAGGCCGGCACGCCATCCGTGCTCGACCAGGCGCAGGTTGCACACGCGCACGCCCTGGTGGTTGCCATTCCCGACGCGCTGGCCACGCGGCAGGCTGTCACCTACGCCCGGGACCGCAACCCTCGCGTCGAGGTCGTGGCACGCGCCCATTCCGAGGCGGAGGAGGCCGATCTTCGGCAGCTTGGCGCCATGCGCGTGGTGGTCGCCGAGCGCGAGGTGGGCAACGAACTCGTGCGCCACGCCCTGCGCCGCTTCGGCGTCAGCGACCGCGAGGTGGCCGCGATCCTGGAGTCCCGTCGCCGCAGCTAGGCGTGACGCACGCAGGGCTTGGCACGCAAGGCTCACTTGCCTGCCGAGCAGGCGCTTGACCTGGGGATAACGTTGGACGCGGGATGCGAAATTCGTGGATAACTGCCTTGCCACCAATGCAAGGCCCACCTACGCTATCGGTGCCTCGAAGGAGCCACTCGATCGTTCCCGCGATTGCATCAAGGGATCGACACGAGAGTTCCTCCGAGGCATTTTCATGCCCGCGCCGAAGGCGAACAGGACGGCCGCCGTGGCGGTCCTTCCTCGCACAACGCCCTCAGGGGCGCAGATTGCTCCCATCGACAAGCTCGCTTTGGAACAATTTCTCGCTGGCGGAACATTGCACGGACGATGAACGGCCCAGCTGCCCGCCCACGCTCAGATCGGGCGTGAATCCGGCCGATCGGCCCCACAAAACGCGCCTGCGTGAACATTGTTCAAGTCGACACCCAGGCCTCGCCGATGCGCTCCACCAGCTCGTCGAGCGAGTCGACCACGAGGGCGGGAGCGGCACCCTCCGGGAGGCGCTGGATGAAGCCCCACGGACCGCGACGGATCCAGACGGTGCGCATCCCGGCGGCGATCCCCGGCAGCACGTCGTTGTCCACCCGGTCGCCGACATACACGACCGATGCGGGATCCGGCGAACCCATCAGCTCGAGCGCCGTCGCGAAGAAGGCGGGGTCGGGCTTGCTGACTCCCATCTGCTCGCTCATGGCCATCACCTCGACGTCGACACCGATGGCCCGCAGCTCATCGGTCCGTGATGCCGGCTGGTTGGCGACGATCGCCAGGCGGTGGCCGCCGGCGCGCAGCGCCTCGATGGCGCCAAGCGCATCGGGATAGAGGTCGTCAGCCGTGAAGCCGCCGTAGGCACCCTCGACCGATGCCATGCGCAACTGCCAATCATCGGCGCCGAAGATGGGAAAGACATCGCGATGCTCTCCCCCGCGCTCGATCACCGCACCGAGCGCCGCCAGGAAGGTCAGTCGCGGGACGCCCAGCTCATCTGCCCAGAGCGACCAGACGCGCGTCTCGTCGATGAGCGTCTCGCCGACGTCGAGGCAGACCCAGCGCGGCGAAGTCACAACAGCCAACCCGATCAGACGTCCGAAGGACCGATGCTCTCGATCACGCGCGCGGCTCCGCGACGGAGCCGCTCATCCCGCGTGAGCAGACGACACCCCAACAGCCGCGCCAGGGCCACGTACTCCGCGTCGTACGTCTTCGCCCAACCGAGCTCCTCGGCGATGCGCCAGGCTTCGGCGTGCAGCCTTCGCGGGGCACGCTTCCGAACCGGCGCCGTCATCAGCGCCGCCAGGCTGGCGGTGGCCTGACCGGGGGAAATATCACCGCGCCAGGCGTGCTCCCGCAACGTGGAGACCACCTCGGACCACATCAGCGGCGGCGCGACAAGATCGAGCTGCTCGATTCGGTCGAAGCCATCGCGGGTGAGCGCCGCGGAAAGCGCCACACTGGCGTCAATGACCAGCACCGATCTCAGTGTTCCGTCCGCTGCCGTCGCAGGACTGCCATGAAGTCAGGCAGCGGTTCACCCGTATGGCTCTCGGTCCACCATCCATCCGGAGCGGGGAGAAGCACGTCGGGACGCAGTTGGTCAAGGTCCGCCTCCTCGACGAGATGCTGCGTACCCACCTTCGTCGAGCGCAATCGGCCCTCGCGGATCCACCGGCGAACAGTCTCCGGATTGCGTCGCAGCCGGCGGGCCGCTTCGGGAACGGTCAACATCGTTGTAGCATACCACAATGGACTACGTCTCCTGACGCTTACGCATAGCAGGGTCGCCAGGGACGAACGATCTCATGCTCATCGGTCCAGCACGACCAGGACCTCTTCGCCCAGCATGTCGGTGATCTTCACCGCCACCGGCGCCGATGACCCTGACGGCACCTCGACCTCGTACGAGCCCGCCACCAGATCGGTCTTGCGCTCGGGAACGCCAGCCTGCGACGCGCTCGGCGAGGATCTCGTGCAGCTCGGCCATTCACACCGAGGGTAGCAGCGCGCGGGGCTAGAGAAGCCGTACGGGGACGGTTGGCGAGGCGAACTTCTGGTCGAAGGTGGCGATGGCCTCGCAGCCGGCGTGCTCGGCCGCCGCGGCGAGGATGGCGTCGGGAATGCGTCGCGCGGACGAGTCCATCGACCAGCGAAGCGCCTCCACCGTCAACGCCTGGTCGGCGTCGAGCAGCCGCACGTTGTCCCGGGTCAGGAAGTCAATCAAGAGATTCCCCGCCTCGGGGTTCGGGACGTCGTGCTCGGTCCTCAATGCATGGATGGCCTCGATGATGACCCCGGTCGAGATCACCAGCTCGACGTCGTCCCGTTCGAGCAGGTCGGCTGCGGCGATGGCGCGCGGCGGGTCGTCAGCGGACCAATACCGGATAAGGACGCTCGTATCGCAGAACACAATGCGAGGCGGCTGACGTGCCATCTGCTTCACTCCGCGTCTGTTCGGTGGCGCTCGCTGTCCTCGCGCAGCACATCGTGGATTTCGGCGGACCGTGCAGCCCAGACGCGCTCGCGGTACGCAGTCCAATCGGTGATCGGCTCGATGGGTCTGCGGGCGTACTTCCTCAGAATGCCCAGCTGTGATTGCCTATGCGGGGCCGGCGCAAACGTCACCACCAACCGACCATCCTGCACGCGTTCGATCGCCAGATCACCGGCCTTGACACCCAGCTCCTCGCGGACCTTCTTGTCGATGGTGATCTGGAACCGCTCTCCCACGACGTTCGGCATATTCCACCCTGGGTACGGATAGTCTCTTGAGTATGTGACTGCTGCTTCAGTACGTCAATGCCTTCTCAGTACGGACTCGCGCCGACCACCGCAGCATTATCTGCATCTTTCCGGCCGGTGGTCTCGAGCCCGGACCGTGAGTGGGCACCACTGCGGGTAGCATGCATCCGTGACCGATATGCCCTCTCCCGATCCGATTCGGTTCAGCCAGCGCTGGCGCGTGCGTACGTACGAGATGGACGAGAACGGCCACGTCAACAACGCGGTCTATCTTCAATGGGCCGAGCAGCTGAGCGCCGAGCACGCCGAAGCGATGGGATTCGGCCGGGACTGGGGACTGGCGCGGGGCTGCGCGTGGCTCGTGCGGCGCCACGAGATCACGTACCACCTGCCGGCGCGGCGCGCGGACGAGATCGACCTCACCGTCCGCGTCCTCGGGATCGGTGGCGTGCGCGGTCGGCGCCACACCGAGGTCCGACGCGCGGGCGACGGGGTCCTGCTCGCGGACGTGGCGAGTGAGTGGGTCTATGTCCGCGTGGCCGATGGGCGACCGACCCGCGTCCCCGCCGAGCTGGTGAAGGCGTTCAGTCCGGTCGTTGGCGAGTGAGCGCGACCCTTCACAACGTGGTGCGCATCGGCCTGGCGCTCTTCATCGCCAGTGCCGGCATCCTCCATTTCGTCAACCCGCGCCCGTATGTCGAGCACCTGCCGGCCGTCGTTCCGGTGCGTGATGAACTCGTCGCCCTCACCGGAGCCGTGGAGATTGTTTTCGCCGCCTGTCTGGTGGGACCGCGACGGTGGCGCCGACCGGCCGGGCTGGCATTGGCGGCCTACCTCGTCCTCGTCTTCCCGGCCAACATCTACGCCGCGGTGAGCCAGGTGCCGATCGACGGTGTGCCGACCGGCTGGGTCCGGTGGGCGCGGCTGCCATTCCAGCTCCCGCTGATCGCCGCGGCCCTGTGGAGCACCACCGGCCGCCGCTGAGCGGTGCTATCTCCGCATGACCCGCCCCCACACCCCGGCGCGTTCATGTTGATCGCCGCTCAGCGGCGCTTCGATCACCCCAGAACCGCGACGTGCCCGAAACGGCGCGTGCGGCGGGGCGAGAGCGTCTCCGTGCATGGGTAGCGCCGCTCAGCGGCGTTGCCTGGGCACGAAGCTCAAAACGAGGCCGACCGGCGGCCCCGTCCAGAGTCAGGCCTGCTTTACGCCGGCTACCAGCGCGGCGACGGAGGGCTAGGCGTCGCCGAACAGCATGGTCGTCTTCTCGTTGCTGAAGAGCGGGTTCGGGATGCCGGCGAACCCGGCGCCGCGGCCACGCTTGAGCACGATGATGTTATGCGCCTGGTCGACGTTGAGGATGGGCATGCCACTGATGGGCGAGCCCTCCTCGCGCGCGGACGGATTGACGACGTCGTTGGCACCGATGACGAGCGCGACGTCCGTATCGGCGAAGTCCTCGTTGATCTCGTCCATCTCCTTGAGCCGGTCGTAGGGAACGTTGGCCTCGGCCAGAAGGACGTTCATGTGGCCCGGCATTCGACCTGCCACCGGGTGGATGGCGAACTGCACGTCGACGCCGCGCGCCACCAGCAGGTCCATCAGCTCGCGCACGGGGCCCTGCGCCTGCGCCACGGCCATGCCGTAGCCCGGCACGATGATCACGCGTTTGCCGTACGCCATCAGCACGGCGGCGTCATCGGCGCTGATCTCGCGCAGTTGCTCCTCGCCCTCCGCGCCCGCCGCGGCCGCGTCTCCGCCCGTGCCAAAGCCGGCGAACAGCACGTTGAAGATCGAGCGGTTCATGGCCTTGCACATGAGCTGCGTCAGGATGGCGCCCGATGCCCCGACGAGGGTGCCGGCAATGAGCAGCGCGTAGTTATTGAGCACGAAGCCGGTCGCCGCGACCGCGATGCCGGTGTAGCTGTTCAGCAGCGAGACGACGACCGGCATGTCGGCTCCGCCGATGGGCATCACCAGCTGAACGCCCAGCACCAGCGAGATCGCCACGAAGAGCAGGAAGAGCGGGATGCTGGGGGAGACGGCCGCCAGGTAGATGCCGATGCCAACGACCGCCAGGAACAGCGCCGCGGTCACGATCTGGGAACCGGGATACTTCACGGGGCGCCCGCTGATCACCCCCTGGAGCTTGCCGAAGGCCACCACCGAGCCGGTCAGGCTGACGGAGCCGATGATCGCGCCCAGCAGGGTGGCGATCACGAAGGCGAGGGGAAGCAGCTCACCGGGGTGAAGGTCGGCATCTCGAAGGAACTCGACGACCGCGACCAGGGCCGCGGCGCCACCGCCTGCGCCGTTGAAGATGGCGACCATCTGCGGCATGGCGGTCATCGGTACGCGCTTCGCGCCCAGCCAGCCGGCTACTGAGCCGATGGCCCCGCCGACCACGATGATCCACCAGTTGGCGAGCAGCCCATCGGTGGTGAAGAAGGTCCACGTCACGACAAGCGCCATGCCCGCCGCTCCCAGCTGGTTGCCGCGTCGCGCGGTTGCCGGCGAGGCCAGGAACTTGAGAGCCAGGATGAAGGTGACGCTGGCGATCAGCCAGACAAGGAAGGTAAGGACCTCGAGCGTGTCCATCTAGCGACGCTCGTCCGGGCGCTTCTTGAACATCTCGAGCATCCGATCGGTGACGACGAAGCCGCCCACCACGTTGATCGTCCCCAGGATGACCGCGAGCAGGGCGAGGATGATGGCGACCGGGCCGCCCGCCGTGGCGGCGACCAGCATGGCGCCCACCACGATCACGCCGTGAACCGCGTTCGCGCCGCTCATTAGCGGGGTGTGGAGCATGGTCGGCACCTTCGACACGACCTCGTAGCCCACGAAGGCGGCGAGGATAAGAATGAAGAGCGCGGAGAGCAGTTCGAAGGCGGAGAGCTCCATGGATCTATGAGTCCTTCGGCTCGAGGGCCTTGGCGGTGGCTTCGTGCACGACCTTGCCTCCGTGCGTGATGGTCGCGCCCTTGGTGATCTCGTCGTCGAGGTCAACGTGGAGCTCGCCATCCTTCATCAGGTGCTTGATCAGCGTGTGGAGGTTCTTGGCGTACATCTGCGTGGCGCTGCCCGGCATGGTCGCCGGCAGATTGGTGAGGCCCACGATCAGGACATCGTGCTTGACGACCTCCTTGCCGGGCTCGGTGCCCTCGACGTTGCCGCCCATCTCGGCCGCCATGTCGATGATCACGCTGCCGGGCTTCATGCTCGCCACCATCGCATCGGTGACGAGCTTCGGGGCAGGGCGTCCGGGAATGAGGGCGGTCGTGATGATGAAGTCCGCCTCCTTGACCCGTTCGGCGATCAGCTCCGCCTGGCGGCGCTTGTAATCGTCGCTCATCTCGGTGGCGTAGCCGCCGGCGGTCTCGGCCCTGGCCTTCTCCTCATCGGTCATTTCGACTTCGATGAAGGTGCCGCCCAGGCTCTCGACCTGCTCCTTCACGACGGGTCGCACGTCGGTGGCCTCGACCACCGCGCCCAGGCGGCGAGCGGTGCCGATGGCCATCAGGCCGGCCACGCCGGCGCCCATGACGATCCCCTTCGCCGGGCGGATGGTGCCGGCCGCGGTGGTCAGCAGCGGGAAGAACTTCGGCAGTCGCTCCGCGGCGATGAGCACTGCCTTGTACCCGCCGACCGTGGCCTGGCTGGACAGCGTGTCCATGGATTGCGCGCGCGTGATGCGCGGGATGGCGTCCATGCTGATCGCGGTCACGCCGGCCTTCGCCAGCTTCCGGGCAAGCTCCGGCTTGGACAGGGTGCCCAGGGTGCCGATGAGGACGGTGCCCTTGCGCAGCATCTCGACCTCCTCGTCGGAGGGACGACCGACGCGCACGACCACGTCTGCCTTGCCGTAGAGGGCCGGGGCATCGGGCACGATGGTGGCGCCCGCCTCGCGGTAGGCCTCGTCGAGGTTCGAGGAGGCCGCGCCGGCGCCGGACTGGACCAGCACCTCCACGCCGTCGCCGATGAGCTGGCCGGCGATCTGGGGCGTCAGAGCAACGCGAGTTTCGCCGTCGGCGGTCTCGCGAGGGACAGCGATCTTCATCGGTCTATCTCTTCCAGGGGGCATTCACGAACGAACCGCCGCAGCTCGAAAGGGCGCGTGGCGGTTCGGAGTTCGAGTGTAGCAGAGGCCCTGGCGATGAAGCGGACTGGGACTTTGGTCAGGCCGCCGGACAGGCAACCGATGACCTCCAGCTGACCGTCGCAATCCTAAGCGGCCTACCGGAAATGTCGTAGGCCTGTGGG
>JACDBS010000055.1 GCA_013694795.1 Chloroflexota bacterium
TGTCTTCGCCTTCGCCGATGCATCCACCGCGCGGGCCTACAAGGTCAGCCGGCTCAACCCACAGACCATGGAGCCGCCCTCGAAATAGCGTGTGGTCCCGGCGCGGGAAGCTGCATCGGCCCAGGCAGGGTGCGCGGTGGTTGGGCGTTGACCCGTGGTGCGGGGCTAACGCCCAAGAAGCGCGGGTGTATCCCTTACGTGGCGCACCGAATGGCGGAGGTCCGATGAAGATGCCCGACGGTCACTATGCGAGCTTGAGCAGCCCTCTCATCTCCTCGACCGCGTGGAGGTTCACCAGGACGACCGGCAGTGACAGGTCTGAGCCGGGATCGTCCGGCCTCGAGACCACGGCATTCGTCAGGGCGAGGAAGCGCTGTCGAGTGCGGAGCAGGTAGGGGTCAGGAGGCGTTCCCGGCGGGAGATAGACGACCCCCTCGGCAACGTAGGGTCCCACGTTCACCAGGACGCGCTGCTTCTGGCGGTGCACGGCACGCTGGCTTGGCCCTGGCAGCGGCGGGGGCCCGACGAGCAACAGCTCGTCCCGATCGAAGGTTTCCCAGGCGTCGAGAGCCGGGTCGACACAAACGCGAAGCGTCTCGCGGCTATTCAGCACGTCGACCATCCGCTCCTCGAGCGCGATAATCCAGCCCTCGATGCGGCGATCCGCCGAGAAGAGCTGCACGGACTCGATGCGTGGCGCGAGATCGCGTGCGGCGCTGCCGTCGGCGAAGTCGCGGGTAGCCCCACGCTGGACCTTCTAGAAAGGCATGGCGTTCGATCTCTGCGGTTTGTCGCTCAAAGGGTAGGACGACCGATGGCGAACGCCAGTACCTAATAGTGCCGGGTAAGTACTGGGCATCGGTGGTCCGTTGCCGCTCATCTGCGCGGTGTTGATTCGGCATAGCGCCAAAGTACGGGCCGAACGCTCACTTCCGACGCACGGACCGCAACAGAATGTCGATGGCGTCGCGGTAGCGCGCGCCTGACTGGTGGCGGCGGAGCCAGTCCAGGTAATCGGGATCGCGCCGGGCCACCTCGCGCAGGGTCCATCCCTCGTAGCGGCCGAAGTCCAGGCGGTGGTCGCCGCCATCGGCACCCAATGGCCCGCGTGGAGCTCCATGGGTGGCGGATTCGGCTGGCGTCGGTGGGGGAGCGCGCCGCCGGTCCGATTCCCACAGCTGACGCTTTGCCGGGTCGCGGACCAGGGAGTAGGCCCAGTTCAGATCCGTCATCCGGCGCTCAACGTCCTCATCCATGACCACGCCCGCGTCCGGGTGCAGCTTGCGGGCCAGCACGCGGTAGGCCGCCTTGACCACGTCCGGATCGGCGTCCGGGTGCACCTGGAGGATGCGATATGGGTCACGGCGCTCGACCATGGGTCAGGTGAGCGTGCGCTCTACGACCTCGCGCAGGACGCGCAGCGGCAGAGCGCCCTCGCCCAGCACCACGTCGTGGAAGCGCCTAATGTCGAACCGATCACCCTGGCGTGAGCGGGCCTCCGCCCGAAGGCGAAGCAGCTCCATCTGGCCCAGCTTGTAGGCCAGCGCCTGGCCGGCGTAGGCGATGTATCGGTCCACCTCGTTGGCGATGTTGTTCTCGCCCAGCGCGGTGTGCTCGACCATGAAGTCGATCGCTTGCTGCCGCGTCCAGCCGAGGGCGTGCAGACCGGTATCGACCACCAGGCGTGAGGCGCGCCAGGCGTCGAAGCTGAGCACACCGAAGCCGTCGAGCGGGCCGGACAGCAGCCCCATCTCGGCGGACAGGCGCTCGGTGTACAGGCCCCAGCCCTCGATGTAGGCCGTGCTGCCATTGAATCGGCGGAAGGCAGGCAGGGTGGTCAGCTCCTGCATGATGGCGAGCTGGAGATGATGGCCCGGCACCGATTCGTGGAAGGCGAGCGTCTCCGCCTCGTAGCGCGGCCGCGTCTCGGGGGCGTAGGTGTTGACGTAGTACTGGCCCGGGCGTGAGCCATCGGCCGCGGGCTCTCGGTAGTAGGCGATGGTCGAGTGCTTCTCCTCGTGGGCCGGCATCACCACGACCTCGCAGGGCGACTGCGGCAGCCGCCCGAACCATTCACCGATGGCGCCGTTCGCCCTCGCCAGGCTGGCCTTCGCAACGGCCGCGATCTCCTCGCGTGTTTCGAAGTGCAGCTTCGGGTCCTGGCGCAGCGCGTTCAGGGTGGCGGCCAGCCCGTTCGTTTGGAGCAGCCGCGCACCCAGCTCTTCGAATTCAGCGTCGATCCTGGCAATCTCCTCCAGACCGACGGCGTGGACCTCCTCCGGCACCACGTCAATGGATGTATGCGCCCGCGTCAGCAGCCGATACGCCTCGTTGCCCCCTGGGAGGTGCGACAGGCCCGGCTTGTCGTCCGGGCGCGCCCTGGGCGCGATCTCCTCGACGATGACGGACCGATAGCGCACGAACGCCGGCCGGATCTCTTGACCGATGACCGCCAGCAGCGCCTCGGTGATCTCGGGGTGCTGTTGCGCCGGCTCCGCCAGCGGCCAATCTTCGTCGGGCTTGGCAAGCAGCTCGTCGAGTTGCTGAATGGCCTTGGTGCACAGCATCGCCACACCGATGCGTCCCTCGGCCAGCCCGCGACGGAGGTTCTCGCCCGCCTGGTC
>JACDBS010000056.1 GCA_013694795.1 Chloroflexota bacterium
GTCATGACTTCGCCGCGCGGCGCCAGTTCAACCGTGCCCGCGGCGCCTACGCCACCCACACCGCCTACGTCACGTACGCCATCATCGCCATCTGCGCCGCCCTCTTCGTGGCCGATGCCGCGCTCAGCGGCGGCGCGACGTTGCAGGGCGGGCTCTTCGGCGGGCTTGGCCCCCTCGGCCAGCAGCACGCCATCAACGGCGTCCTCGTGGCGCAGGGGGAGTGGTGGCGCGTCTTCACCAGCGCCTTCTTCCACCTCGGCCTGATCCACATCGGCTTCAACATGTACGTGCTCTTCCTGTATGGCTCCATCGTCGAGCACATGTACGGGCCCATCGAGTACGCGGCGATCTACCTGCTGTGTGCGGCGGGCGGCAGCGTGCTGACGATCCTTGTCGATCCGGTCCAGTTCGCGGCCGGCGCCTCGGGTGCCATCTTCGGGCTCATCGGCCTGTTGTTCGCGGTCTCGCGGCGGCACCATGCCGTGCTCGGGCGCGAGGCACGGTCGGTGATGGCCGGCATCGGCAGCTACCTCGTCTTCCTGCTCCTGTTCACGTTCATCGTGCCGGGCATCAGCTGGACCGGACACCTCGGGGGGCTCGCCGTCGGGGCCATCCTGGGCTTCCTGCTGCCTCCCACCGGGGTGACGACGATGAGCGGGATGTGGCGGTCGCCGACCGGCGAGCGACTGGCCGGTGCCATGCCCCGAACCGTGCGGGCAGCGATCTACGGTGGGGTGGCGCTGCTGCTCGCCATCGGCTCGTTCGTCGCGGTCGGTCGCCTCATCGGCTGACGCGCGCGTTGTGCGATGCTGACGGCATGTGCTTTGACACCGACGCCCGACCCCCGCTGCCGCCGATCCATGGCGGCGCCGTTGACGCCCGCGACCTGACGCTCACCAGCCGTGACGGAACGGCATTTGCCGCATTTGCGGCTCGCGCCGAGCAGCCGTCCGGCGCTGGGATCGTGATCATCCCCGACGTGCGCGGCCTGCACCCCTACTACGAGGAGCTCGTGCTTCGCTTTCCGGAGGCCGGCGTGGACGCCGTGGCGCTCGACCTGTACGCGCGCACTGCCGGAGGCGAGAAGCGCGGCGCCGGGTTCGAGTACGAGCCGCACGTGACGCAGCTCCAGCCGGATGCGGTCAACGACGACGTTGCCGCGGCGGCGGCCTTCCTGAGAACACCCGAGGGCGGGGAGCCCGCGCGGCTGTACACCCTCGGCTTCTGTCTGGGCGGCCGCGTCAGCCTGCTCCAGGCCGCGGCCGGGCTGAGCCTGGACGGGGTGATCGGCTTCTACCCGTGGCCGACCGGGCCGCATCGCAGCGGGCTGCCCGCACCGGCCGACGAGGCACCTCGCTTCGGATGCAGGGTCCTCAACCTGTACGGCGGCGCCGACCAGGGCATTCCGGCCGAGGCGCGCGAGGAGTTCGATCGCGCCCTCGACGCCGCCGGCGTTGAGCATCGGTCCGTCGTCTATGACGGCGCGCCGCACTCGTTCTTCGACCGCAAGGCGCACGACTTCGCCGATGCCAGCGCCGACGCCTGGCGCCGGATGCTCGACTTCATGGGAATCGGCTCGTAGCGCGGGTACGGATCTGGATCAGGCCATGGCGGCCGGCTGCTCCTTCGCGACGGTCCGTGATCCGGCGGGCCGGATCGGCCGCGTGTACAGCGTGAGCACGACCACCACGTAAGCCAGCCAGACCAGGAAGGTGATCCACTCGGGCGTGCTCGTGTAGCCGACCAGCGCGCGCAGGATGGAGCCGATGACACCGAGCGCGCCGGCATCCGGCTGGTGCGGCAGGACTCCGCTGATGTCGAATGCGGTGGACGTGCCGACCGTGATCCAGCCAGCCTCGATGAACTCGTGGACGCCGTACGACAGCAGGCCGGCGGCGATGAACACGAGGGCAATCCCGGTCCAACTGAAGAACGTTCGCAGGTTGATCACCTGGGCGCCACGGTAGAGCGCATACCCGATCCCGACGGCGATGCCCAAGCCGATCACCGCGCCGATGAGCGTGCTGCCGGCCTGGGTCCCCGCCGCCGTTGCCTGGCCCATGAGGAATAGCGCGGTCTCGATGCCCTCACGGATGACCGCGGTAAAGGCGAGGATGGCAAGGCCGAAGATGCCGCCCTCCAGCAGTGCGCGGTCGACGCCCGCGTGGAGCTGGCCCTTGATGTTGGCAGCCGTGCGGCGCATCCAGAACAGCATCCAGGTCACGACGCCTGCGGCGATGAGCATGGCGAAGCCCTCGAAGATCTGCTCCGCCGGTGCTTCGAAGCCGCCGATGGTGCTGAACAGGACCAAGCCGATGACGACGCTGAGCGTGATCGCGACTCCCGCGCCAAGCCAGATCTTGCCGAAGTGGCGCCGGTTTCCGGTCTTCGCCAGGTAGGCGAGGATGATGCTCACGATGAGCGCCGCCTCGACGCCCTCGCGCAGCCCGGTCAGCAGCCCGCTCGTCAGGAATCCGAAGTCCAATGCTCTCTCCCGTGCATCGCGCGGCGCCGAAATGCTGGCGCCCAACGGGGAGTAAGGCTAGCCTTACGACATCCGTTCGTCAAGCCGAATCACCGATGAATCAGTCGGGATTGGCCTCATGGCGCGTCGGTCTAGAATCAACCTCGATGATCGATTTCTCGCTGACCGATGCGCAGCGCGAGGTGCAGCGCACGGCCCGAACGTTCGCGGAGCGCGAGATCCTGCCGCGCATCCAGCAGATGGACGCGAACGCCGAGTACGACCGCAGCCTGTACCAGAAGATGGGCTCGGAGGGCCTGCTGGGACTGCCCATCCCGGAGCAGTACGGCGGCGCGGGGATGGACTACATCGCCTTCGCCCTCCTGTGCGAGGAGATGGAGCGGGCGGATACCGCCTTCCGCGTCATCCTCTCGGTCCACACCGGTCTCAACTCGCTGACGCTGCTCCAATGGGGGAGCGAGGAGCAGAAGCAGCAGTACCTGGTGCCGCAGGCACGCGGCGAGAAGCTGGCGACCTTCGGGCTCACCGAACCGGGCGTCGGATCGGATGCGGGTCAGCTGGCGACGACGGCGCGGCGCGACGGCGATCGGTACATCCTCAATGGCTCCAAGATCTGGATCAGCCTGGGCGACACGGCCGATCACTTCCTGGTCTTCGCCAACGTCGATCGCACGAAGGGGCATAGGGGGATCACCGCGTTCATCGTCGAGCGCTCGTTCCCCGGCTTCAGCAGCGAGTCGCTGCACGGCAAGCTCGGCGTGCGGGCCGGAAACACCGGCATCCTCACGTTCTCCGACTGCGAGGTGCCGGCCACGAACCGGGTCGGCGAGGAGGGGGAGGGCTTCACGATCGCCATGAGCGCCATCGACCAGGGGCGCTACACCGTGGCGGCCGGATCGGTGGGGCTGGCGCAGGCGTGCCTGGACGCATCGGTCAAGTACGCGCACGAGCGCAAGGCGTTCGGGTCGGAGATCGGCCAGCACCAGCTGGTGAAGCAGATGCTCTCGAATATGTACGCGGGGATCGAGGCAGGACGCCTGCTGGTGTGGAAGGCCGGCGCGAAGAAGAACGCCGGCGAGCGCAACACGCGCGAGACCGGCCTGGCCAAGTGGTTCTGCACCGATCACGCCGTCGCATCGGCCCTCGACGCCATCCAGGTTCACGGCGCCTACGGCTACTCGAACGAGTACCCGGTCGAACGCTACCTGCGCAATTCGAAGGGTTCGGTCATCTACGAGGGCACCAGTCAGATCCACACCCTCATGCAGGCCGATTACCTGCTCGGCTACCGCAGGGACAAGCCGTTGCGCATGCCGCAGCTCCCCTACGAAGGCGAAATGTAGGCTCGCCTTCGGCCGCGCGGCGACTGGCGGTCGAATGTCTCACGCGGCGCTCAAGTCGGCGTGAGGTGCAACCGCTCGGTGGTTGCCGCCGCGACGGCGTCGTCCGACCAGGCGATGGGCACCCCCTCGCCGCGCTGCCAGAGCGCGAACAGATCTGCGTAATGGGGTGAACCCGGATTGCCGGATTGACCACCCGCGATGACGAAGCGGCTGCGCTCAGGATCGCCGAGGTCGATCACCGTCCGATGATTCGCGATCACCGTGGGGTTGGCGAGCGGGTCAAGAGGCTGAACGCCTGACTGCGCGACCGTGTTCGAGTCGCCGCCGATGGGCACCGGGCCAAGGTTGAACAGCCGGTCAAGCGGTGCACGCACACCGAGCGGGTGCAACAGGCGTAGCGGACGAACGCGACCCCACTCCCAGGCGGCGGGTTCGGCACCGAAGCGCGCGCGCAGCGTCTCGACGGCGGAGGTCAGCGCGGCCGAGATGTGGTCCCTGTGCTCCCCCGAGCGCAGCCGTTCCACGAGCCTGCTGACGGTACGCGCGCCGAATCCGGTGCGCGGTATCACCTCGCCGAAGCCGGCGCCGACCGCCCAGCGCCATGCCTTCGGCGCGGATGCGCGCGCCAGCGAGGACGCGAGCTCGGCCACGAACAGCTCGAAGACCGATGCGGGCGCCGATCCTGACCCGGCCACCCCGTCCCATCCAGCCAGCAGCTCCAGGCCCTCGCGCGCCGCTGGCTCATCGGACTGCGCCGCGAGCACGATCGCGCGCATCTCGCGCCATGGGACGGAGGTGACATCGGTCTGGAGCCCGGCGGTGGTGTCCACGTCCCAGCTCTCGGAGGCCGCGAGCGCCTCGGTGATTCGCGCGGCCCGATAGCCATCCAGCCAGTCGACGCCCAGGAACGGCGCGTCCGGGGTATCGGTACGCGGCGCGTTATTGGCCGACACGACGTAGCCGACCTCCGGATCGAGCGTCCACGGCATGGAATCGAAGGGCAGATGCTCTGGGCGCCAGCCGGGTTCCCATGCCGGCGCCGGCAACGTGCCATTGCCCGCGGTGCGCTGCGGCAGCGTGCCGGTGAGCTGCCAGCCGATATGACCCGCGGCATCGGCGTATACGACGTTGAGGGCCGGTCCGGGCCAGGCGCGGAATGCCTCGCGGAAGGTGGCGAAGTCGCGCGCGCGATGCACGCCCAACAGGCCTCGCGCCGGGGACGCCTCGAGCCAAGTCGCGCGCAGCGACAGCGCCGCGCCGACGCCTTCGAGGATGGGCGTGACGACCGGGCCGCGCACCGTCAGCATCACTTCTTTGATCACCGTGTCGCCGCCGCGCACGACGATCTCCTCGCGGATGCGACGGATCGGCTCTGGGCCGTCGGGGCCGCGCGACGTGTCGCTGTGCGGATCGAGCTCTTCCCAGGCGAGGTCGGTGGAGTCGGAACAGCCGGCGGTGATGCCCCAAGCGGCGTGCCCGTTGTGTGCCGTGGGGAACGCCGGACCGCCCACGAACGAGGCACCCGCCACCGTCCATTCCGGAGTGCGCAGATGGGCCAGGTACCACGCAGCCGGAACCGAGGGTCCGAGATGCGGATCGTTGGCGAGCATGGGCGCCCCGCTCGCGGTCCGCGATCCGGCGACGGCCCACGCATTCGAGGCACCACTGCCGGCAACGAGGGAGCGCAGGCGCGTGACGTCCTCGGCCAGCCGCGCCAATGCCGGGCCGGCGGCCGATCCGACTGGTGTCACTGCCGGCAGCCACGCGGCGTAGGTTGGGTCCAAGGCATGGAGCGCATCAGGCCCATCGGCCATGAGGATCTGGAGCCGCGCGAGCTCGGAATCCCAGTTGCTCGCCAGCGACAGCGACTGGAGGCCCAGGAAGGCGAGGACGTCCTGGGCCTCCCATCGGGACCGATGCGCTCGCAGGAGCACCAGCTCGTGCGGCCTCGGCGTCACGACGGCCGCCGCGTTCACCCCGGCGACATACGCCTCGAGCGCCGCGACAACGTCCGCGTCGAGCACACCGACCTGCGCCGCGGCCAGGCGCCGGAAGCCGAGCGTGCGAGACAGCCTGTCGATGCGCAACGCGCCGGCACCGAGCAGCTCCGCCAGCGTGCCCCGGCCGGCGCGCGCCAACAGCTCCAGCTGAAAGCCGCGGTCCTGCCCATGGCAGAAGCCCAGTCCGAACCAGGCGTCGTCATCGGTCGAGGCGTCAATGTGCGGGATGCCCCACCGGTCGCGTCGGATGGAGACCGGTGCCCTGATCCCCCCGACGCGGACCGCGCCGCGCGTCCGTGGCATGCGCCGTCCGAGGATGCGGAGCAGCGAACGGAGGCCGGGGCGCTCGGGCATCGCCGGCATGATGCCACCCTATACTCGGCGCCGTGAGTCGAACCATCGAGCTCCTCGCCGGCCTCCTGCTGCTCGTCGTCGGGATCGTCGTGCTCGCCAGCGAGCCGCTGGTGAGCTTCGTCCGCGGGCTCGGTGTCGGCGACGACGTGCTGCGCTGGTGGCCCGTGCTCATCATCGGCCTGTCGCTCTTCTTTCTGGTGCCGGGGCTGTTGGGAGGGCCGAACCGTCGCCTGCGGGCAGGCATGGTCATTCCCGGAGCCATTCTCGCCGGCGTGGGAGGCGCGCTCCTGTACACCAGCCTCGCGGACCGATGGAGCGCGTGGGCGTCCCTGTGGGCCGTCATTCCCTTCAGCTTTGGTCTTGGCATGTACGCGGCCGGCTGGATTGCCGATGCACCCGCCTTCAAGTGGGTCGGCTCCGCCATCGCCGGCGGCGGCGTGGTGGCGTACCTGGTCTTCGCCACTGCCTTCGGGGGAGAGGCATTCCGGCTCATCGCCGCCATCGGCATCCTGGCGCTGGGCCTGGCACTGACGATCGGAGGGCTGGCAGATCGGCTCAGCAGGAAGTCATCGTCCTGAATTAGCTTCACCCGGGCCGGATGGCTGACCGTAAGGAAGCGTCTCACCAGCGGTCTACCGCAGCTGCATCAGTACTCCCACCACGGC
>JACDBS010000086.1 GCA_013694795.1 Chloroflexota bacterium
GCGAGCGCGGAGCGACGTCCCTCGAACGCGACCGAAATGGCGATGTGCGTGGTGGCGGGCGGAAGAAGAAAGGCGGCCGCGTCCTCGAGCAGGTTGATAGGGGGAATGACGCTCGGATCGGTGCTGATGCGCTGCACGATGATCGCCACGCACCACGTCACCAGCAGGAAGCACAGGAAACTGAAGGCGGGAGCGCCGGCCGAGCGACGAGCGCGCGTCAGCACCAGCAGGCCCAGCCACGTGGCCAGGATGGCGGTGACGCCATGTGCGACGACTTCGAGCAGCTCGGACAGCTCGTTCACCCCTTTTCGCGCAGGGCAGCGTCGGAACGATACGCCCGCGCGCACGCAGCCGGCAACCCCGAAGGACCAGAAGGACGCCAGGTGCAATTGCGTCCTCGGGTCCGCAGGCGTAGGGTCTCCATTACCCGATGCAGCCCGCTCTCCGTCCACAGGCTCCGCGACGCCGCGTCCTCGTTCTGACGCTCGGCGTCTTCGCGCTGCTCGCCTCCGCGGCGCCGGTCGGCGCAGTCGAGCCCATCGACTCGAGCGACCCCGTTCCGGTTTTTCGCCGCAGGCCGCCGCCCGAGCCGACGGAGGCGCCCACGCCGAGCCCAACGCCCACGCCCAGCGTGGCGCGGGCTCTCGACCCGAGCGCGCCGGGGTATGACGTCTCCTGGCCGCAATGCGGCGATCCGCTGCCGGAGGCGATCTCATTCGCCATCGTGGGCGTGAACGGTGGGCGCGTGTACAGCCCCAACCCATGCCTCGGCATTGGCGAGGATGACAGCCAGCTCGAATGGGCCGGTCCGCAGGCCGATCTATACCTCAACACCGGCAATCCCGGCCCCGACAGGTCCGGCTACTGGCCACTCGGCCAGGCCGCGCAGCTTGAGTGCGACACCGCGGCAAGTCCCGGCGCCGATACCGCCGATTGCGCCTACCTGTATGGCTGGAACGCGGCCGCTGACTCGTATCGGATTGCGCTCGAGGCATTCATCGGGCTCGGGTGGGCTGAGCCGGATGCCGATCGCGTGCCCGGCGAGCGCACGTGGTGGCTTGACGTCGAGGTGGCCAATACCTGGCGCCTGGACTGGTCTCTGAACGTGGCCATGCTCCAGGGCGCGGTGGATTACCTTGAGTCGATGGAGGTCAGCGAGGTTGGCTTCTACTCCACCCCCCTGCTGTGGTGGCAGGTGACCGGAGGAACCGATGCCTTCGCCGACTACCCAGCCTGGCACGGGGGGGCTTCTGACCAGGCCGAGGCCGATGAATGGTGCGTCGCCGATTCCTTCACGGGCGGCGAGCTCCGCATCGTCCAGTGGATCGAGAACGGGCTCGACCACAACTACCGCTGCCCACCGGCGCCGGACTCCCTCAGCGCATCCCACTAGCTCGCAGGCGGATGCGTGTAGTCGCAAATGCATCGGTCCTGGCCTTGGCCGTCGCCATGGCCAGCCTGTTGGCGCCGATGGACCTCCGCGCCGCGAATGAGCTGAGGAATGGAACGGTGGCCCCGACCGAGGGAACGACGGCGACCAGCTTCACATTCAGCGTTTGACTACACCGGCAGTAATCCCGTACCGCCGGAGGTCTACGCCGAGGTCGCCGGCAGGCGATTGGATATGTCGCCACTGGACCTCTACCTACCTGGTGTGACCATCACCTATGCAGCCACGACCACCCTGGCGGCAGGAACATGGCAGGTCACCTTCCGCGCCGATCATGCGCCCGGTCCGAGTGATAGCCTCGATGGACCGACGGTCACCGTACGGGATGACGCGCCCACTCCACCGCCCACCGCGAGCCCGACGCCAGCATCCACGCCGACGCCGCGACCAACCCCGACGCCGCGACCAACCCCGACAGCGACGCTGACGCGCGCACCAACTCCGACGCCCACTTCCTCGCCCGCCCCGACGCCAGGGGAGACTCCCGGAGGCGGTGTCTTCTCGCCCACCCCGACGCCCACCGAAGAGCCGTCGGAATCGACGACGCCAGAACCGGACATCGAGCCGACCAATGGTGAGCGGATAGGGTTCGTGCCGCTGCTGATGCTCTTCATCGGCGGCAGCATGGCAGGGTCCGGCGCGGCCCTCCTCGGTGTGCATTGGCTGAGTCGCCGTGACCGCGTCAGCCGTCGACCGCCGGTTCAACGCTCGCGTCCCTGATCGGATCGGACGCCGCATTCTCGCGGCGGGCCAGCAGCGCGAAGGGGATTGCCAACGCTTGGATGCCGGCGGCGGCCACGTACGAAGCCGGGTAGTCGAACAGGTCGGCGGTGCGGCCCAGCCCGGGCTGGATGACGACCCCGCCCGCCGATCCCATGAGCGAATCGAACGACAGGACGGTTGCTCGTTGCTCGGACGGGATCAGCGGGTTGATGAAGGCCCGGCGCATCGGCTCCACGACCGCGAGGACCATGCACCACACCGCCAGCAGCGCCAGGGCCACCACGAAGCTGTCGGTCAGGCCAACGAGGGTCAGCATGACCACGCTGAGGATGGCGCTGCCGATGACGACGTGGGTGCGACGGGCGAACAGCCGCCGGACCCACGGCACGAGCAGGCCACCAAGGATCTGGGCGCCGGCCACGACGGCGGCGGCAAGACCGGCGATGCTGTATGCGTTCGGGTCGCCGTACAGCTCCAGCAGGTACGGCTGGAAGGCGTAGAACGCGTAGAAGCCGACGCCAACGCTGAACGGCGCGGCAAGCATGAGCCAGCGCACGGGCCGATTGCGCAGCCCGCCGTCGATGGCGCCCTTGAGCACAACCCGCACCGCGGCAATCGGCGTCGCGCCGCGATCCGGGGTGAAGCCCAGGTCATGCATGAAGCGCCATGCGACCAGGAGCGTCACCCCGAGCATCGCGGCGCGCACGATGTACGGCACCCCGAGGTCGGTGAACTGCGCGATGACGCCTCCGCCGACCGAGCCCGCCAGCATCGCGAACCCGCCGACGACCTGCGCGCGACCGAAGACCGACTCGAGGTTGCCGGTGAAGCCGGTGGCGGCCAGCGCATCCACCAGCCATGCCTCGGTGGCGCCCGAGAAGAAGGTGAACCCCAGCCCAAGCATGACCGATGCGAGCGCCCAGCCCCAGAACGGCGCCTGGATGTTCCACATCAGCAGGTAGAGCAGCGTTGCCAGCAGCAGCGTCGCGGCTCCGAGCATGAATGAGAAGCGGCGACCGCGGGTGTCCGCCACGACGCCGGTCGGCACCTCGAACAGCACCTGGCCCACCGTGAAGAACGCGTTCGCCGCGAACGCCTCCGTGTTGCTCAGCCCGGCGTCGAGGAGGAAGAGCGTGTTGATGCCCCAGATGAACGACGCCGCCAGCGTGGTCAGCAGGGTGAGCAGCAGGTAGGTTCGCTGTACCACCCGGGCCGACTCCGTCACGGGTTGACTCTACCGGCTGGCGGCCGGTTGCACTCAATGCACCCATCTACCAAGCGGGACTCCGTCCTGACCGAATGTTGCGGCCCGGTGCAACTCCAGGTCGTGAATCGGCCCGACTGTCCCTGAAGGTCGTAGTTCGGTGCGCTCAACGCAACTGTCGGAGGAAGACACAACGTCCGGGCTCCCGGCCGAGACGATTCTGGTCAGGTAGTCACCCTGCGACTGATAGGCCCGCATTTGGGCTCCAGGACGGGTCGCCGGAGCGCAGTCCGAGCGTGGCCAACCGGCCCACGCCGGCCAAGGGCCACCGAAACTCGGCCTTGCAGTCACGCGGTGCATGCCTGACCTGAACCAGCGGCGCCGCTGCGGAGATACCAGTCGAGGAGTGCATGGATGACCAGCGATGCGCCGCCTGCATGCCGTCGGGGGAGATCACGGTGTTCGTCTTCGTGTCGGTGCACTCCTGTCGGTGTGTTCAGAAGGGCGCACGCTCGAAATCCAGAAGATCTCGGCCCGCTCGAGCAGCGCCGCGCGCGGTGCCAGGGCGTGGCGGCCGCCCGGGGAGGCTGAAGGCCGGGTCGAGCCCGGCGATCGGCTCTCGCTCGGTCATGTGGCCGCCTCAGTCTCGGCGATCCTCCGCTGGACCAGCTTCTTCACCAGCTCTGCCGGCAGCGGCTGGTCAATGGGGAAGCGGACGGTGCCCTTCGATGTGTCGTACCCGCGGAGCTCGTCTGCGAGCGCCTCCATCACCGCCGGGCTCATGACGTACAGCGCGCAATGATTCCTCGCCGCGCCGTACGACACGAGCGGCCTCTTGAGCTTGAAGCCGGGCACGCCGTAGCTGATCGTCTCGGTCGCATCGGGCGCCACGGCCCTGATCGTCTTGCGCAGGATCTCCAGCGTCGCCCGCGCGTTCTCAGGGAGCTTCGCGAGATAGGCATCCACTTCTGCGGTCATGAGGTCTCCTCTGCACCCGACGGCGTGATGTTCCGATTGAGCCGGAACAGGTTGGTCGGGCGTATCGACGCTTGATCTCGACCAGCCGATCCCAGCTCCTGTGGTGTGTCTCGGACCATGAGACGGCGTCGCGAGCCGGATTTCATCGGCTCCGGCTCAAACGATGAATTTCGCGCGTCGCATCGGTCTGACAAACGAGGGCCCCGAAGGGAGATCTGCCGTCAAGACCGTGATCATCGGCGCGCCGAGGGCGACCGCCGATATCGTGGAGCTGGGCAACCACATCCGTCTGCTGCCCGAAGCGCGCTCTGCCGACCCTGTCGTCTGTGATGTGGGCGAGCTCACCGATGTGGACTGCGGGACGGTCGATGCCCTGGCGCGGCTCCAGCTCACTGCCCAGCGCCTCGGCCGTGGGGTCTGCCTGCGTCGGATCTCTCCCGAGCTCCATGACCTGCTTCTGCTGGCGGGCCTGTCCGATCGCGCGCGACACGCTGGGCGGTGCCGTGGCCGTTGCGCAGGAGCTGCCCGACCGGCTGGGCGCGGCATTGCTCGAGGTTGCGCATGCTGCCTTCATCGACGGCATGCGGGTCACCTCGGCCATCGCCGCCGTCATGGCCGTTGGAGTGGCGGTCATGGCCGTGCTCATGCTCCGTTCGCACGACGTCCCACCGTCGGAAGCGGAGGCCGAGGCCCATCCGCACGAGGCGGCCTCGGAGAACGTGGCGCACACCGCGCCCACCCGGCTGGAGGGAGCGACCGACTGATCGGCCCGCGGGGGTCGGGAGTTGCACCCAGCGCACCCATCTACGAAGTTGGCGCCCAGTGGCGACGCGGGGAGGCTCAGAAGGTGCGGTTCCGTGCAACATTTGGTCGTCCCAGGCAGCTGCTTCGTACTTAGGTGCGCTGAACGCAACAACCCGTTCATCACCCTTGCGATCTGCCGAACCTGGAGACCGGGTCCTTCCGCCGCTCGATGGTGGAGAACATGTGTCGTCGATCGCTCATGATCAAGCGCACGACCTCGCATACTGGCCTCTCACCGTACGTCCACCCAAGGAGGTCGCCCATGAGTCTCAATGCGCGTTCGATTTTGCTCATCGTTGCCGTCATCTGCTTCGTGCTCGCCGCCGTCGGGGTCGGACTGGGCTCCATCAGCCTCGTGGCCCTTGGCTTGGCCGCCTTCGCAGGCGCATTCCTCCTGGGCGACGGAGGCATCAAGCTGCGTTCCTGATCTGAGATAGAGTTCGGAGGCCCCGGCAACGCCCGAGCAGGCGGCGCAAGCTGTTCCAGCATGTGGGCGGAACCCTCGGTCTCGCCATCGCCGGCACGATTTTCGGATCGACGCATCTCTCACCACGCGAGCCTTCTCCTGGCTCCCGGTGTGGGCCGCGGAATCAGTTGAGCGTAGCCGAGCTCAGGATCCTGTCGAACTCGGCATCCGGTGAGAATGTGGAAGGAATTCCGCTCAGTTTTCGGGGACAACGCTCTCTTGGCGAGAGTTGGATAGGGAACCGCCGACGCCAACGGTCCACCGTTAGTGTGCTAGTGTCTCACACGAAATGGCACACTCCAAAGCCGATGAACTGACCCGGACGAACGTCACGCTGCCCGCGACCCTGCTGGCGCAGGTCGACCGCTTGGCCGGGCCCCGCGGTCGCAGCCGGTACGTCGCCGAGGCGGTGGCGCTCCGCGTCCGGCACGACGCCCTCGGAGCGGCTATCCGCGAAACCGCCGGCGCCATGGTCGGACGGCCTGGCTGGATGGGTCCGGACGAGGTGACGCGTTGGGTGGACGAGCTGCGCTCGGAAGAGACGGACTAGGTGCGCTACCTGCTCGATACGACCCTGATCGTCGACCATGCCCACGGCTACGAGCCGGCCATGGAGCTGCTGCATCGGCTCTATGAGGATGGCGCCGAGCTGTTCACCTGCGACGTCGTGGTGTGCGAGGCGCTCTCCGGCGGGTCGGACGAGCATCTGCGGATCGTGTCACGCCTGTTGGAGCCGCTCGACTTCGTCGCGACCGATCCGGCTGCTGCCCGCCGGGCCGGCCAGGCGCGTCTCGGGCGTCATCGATCCGGTGGCAAGCTCGGACTGGGCGATGCCCTGATCGCTGCCGTGGCGGCCGATATGGGTGCCACCGTGGTGACCCGCAATCGACCTGACTTCGAGCGCCATGGAGCATCGGTCCTCACCTATCCATGACGTCCAATGAAAGCTCTCAGCCCTTGCTCTCGCGGCGGAAGAGGCCCTTTGGCAGCAGCATGCGAACCGCAATGACGAGGAGGAAGCCGGCGAACAGGCGCCGAAGGATGTCGTCGTCGATGGAGAGAGCGAAGACAGCACCGATGACGGCACCGACGACGCCGCCGGCGGCGAGGATGGCCGCGTCGCGCAGGAAGAGCCGGCCATTGCGGTGGTGCGTGTAGGACCCGGTCAGCGCGGCCGGGATGACGACCATGAGTGACGTTCCCTGGGCGACGTGCTGGTCGAATCCGAGCAGCAGCACCATGGCGGGCACCATGAGGACCCCACCGCCAATGCCCAGCAGCCCAGCCAGGAAACCGGCTGCCAGGCCGATGAGGGCCAGTTGCACGAGATCGCCGATCTGGTCCGGGCTCACGCGACCAGCATCGTGAGTGCGACGATGACCAGGAAGATGCCGAAGATGAGGGACAGCCGCTCATCGCTGAGCCGATGCATCAGCCGCGCGCCCACCTGCACGCCCAGGAGGCTGCCCGCCGCCAGCAGCAGGGAGGCCACGAGGTCCACGTTGTCAGCCCGCCCGAAGATCAGGGCGCCGACCGCCGCGATGGGGACGATCGCAGCCAGCGACGTCGCCTGAGCCCGCGCCTGTCCGAAGGCGAGCAGGAGAACCATGGCCGGGACCATGACGATGCCACCGCCGACGCCGAACAGGCCGCTCAGCACGCCGGCAGCCGCGCCCACCGCGCCGAGCAGGATCAGTTGACGCCGTTGGTCGGCTCCCGGGGCTCCCGTCACGCCATGATGGTAGACGCATGAGGATCGTTCGCTACCGCGGGACCGATGGACCGGCGTGGGGTGTGCTTGGCGACGACGACCGCGTGCGCGCGACGAGCGGCACGCCGTTTGACAGCCTCGCCGCAGGTGACGACGCGGGCGCGCTCTCAGACCTCGAGCTCCTGGCGCCGGCGACCCCGACCAAGGTCATCTGCGTGGGGCGTAACTACCGCGAGCACGCCGCCGAGTTCAACAACCCGGTTCCCGAGGAGCCACTCCTGTTCATGAAGCCGCCCTCGGCGATCATCGGTCCCGGCGCCGAGATCCATTACCCGTCGCTCTCGAAGCGGGTGGATCCGGAAGCGGAGCTCGTGCTCGTCATCGGCCGCGAGGCGCATCGCGTGCGGGCGGAGCGCGCGATGGACGTCATCGGCGGTTACACCTGCGGCAATGACGTCACCGCGCGCGATATCCAGAAGTCGGACGGCCAGTGGACGCGGGGCAAGGGCTTCGACACCTTCTGCCCCATCGGTCCGTGGATCGAAACCGATCTGGACCCTTCCAACCTTCGGGTCACCTGCACCGTCGACGGCGAGCCA
>JACDBS010000081.1 GCA_013694795.1 Chloroflexota bacterium
GTGCAGCGCGGGGCGTTCGTGTCGAGCTTCCGTTTCGGCGCAGATGGCACTCCGCTCTCCGGCGAGCGGGCCTACGACACGGTCGTCGAGCACGTCTACGCCGCCGACGGCTCCGATGATCCGATCACGTATGCGCCGGCGGAGGTTGGAAACGCAACGCGAGGTTTCGCGCGATTCTGCTCTGGCTATCTCTCGCTCACCGATGGACTCGACCGGCCGATCTACTTCACGAACGAAGAGAGCGACGGCAGCGACACCTTCGATGGCAAGGGTGGGCTCTCGGTCGCGATCTTCGAAAACGAGCTCCACACCCTGCCGCACCTGGGCCGCATGGCGAAGGAAAACACCCTGGTCATGCGTCAGACCGGCAACCGCACCGTGGTGATCACCATGGAGGACGGGCCGGCGTCGCTCAACAACCAGTTCTGGATGTACGTCGGGAAGAAGGATCCGAACGCTTCGGACCCGCTCGCGCGAAACGGCCTCAATAACGGCACCCTCTACGTCGCTCGCTCGCTGGATCTGACGCGAAACAGCGAGGCGACCTTCCGCTCGGGCGTGGTCGACCTCGAGTGGGTCCCGATCGAGGGCGCCGAATCGATGAGCGCCGCGCAGCTCGAGACCGCGGCCGACGCGGTCAACGCCATGACCTTCGTCCGCCCCGAGGATGGCGCGTTCGACAAGCAGTTCAAGAACCTCTTCTACTGGGTCACCACCGGCGGCATGCCCGGGGTCAACGCGCTGGGGCGCCTGTACACGCTGCGGCTCAACCCGGGCAACGTGCTCCAGACGGCACAGCTGCAGCTGATCTACGACGCCGATGTGACGGGTGACACCGCAATCAGCCCGGATAACCTGGATGCCAGCGCGGATTACCTGATGATCAACGAGGACGGCACCACGCAGTCGCGGGTGGTGATGGGGCAGCGCGACCGCGACGGCAGCATCTGGCGGTTCCCGCTTCGGTCCGGCCATTGGACCGATCGGGTCGACGTTGGCGCCAGGGACCGCGTGGTTGAGCTCGATCCCCCCGCGAATGCCGAAACGGTCTTGCCCGGTGTGTGGGAGACGAGCGGGATCATCGACACGTCCACCATCTGGGGCCCGGATTCGTGGCTCTTCGACGTCCAGGCACATATTCCGACGGCTGCTCCGAATCCGGCCACGCAGGTCGAGGACGGCCAGCTGCTGCTGATGACGCCGGCGGACTAGGGATTCGTGCAGCGGGGCTCATATCCGCGCCCCATGAAACCCTGACTGAGGGGTCGGGCCGTTTGGTCCGGCCCCTCGCCATTCCGGTTCCGCTGGTACAGTCGCCAGGTGTACGTCAGCCCGGGCACGCTCGCCGTGTGGTCGGACATCGGGTGCCCCTGGTCGCATGCGGTCGTATGGCGCCTGCATGACGCTCGACGCCGCCTGGGCCTCGAGGGTCGCGTGAGCTTCGACCATCACGCCTTCCCGCTCGAGCTCTTCAACAACGAGCCGACCCCGCGTCGACGCCTGGAGGCCGAATGGCCGATCGCCGCGACGCTTGCCCCGCGCGCCGGCTGGCAGGCGTGGTCGGCGCCCGATGACGCCTGGCCGGTGACGATGCTGCCGCCGATGGAGGCGGTCCAGGCCGCGAAGCTCCAGTCGCTGGCGGCCTCGGAGGAGCTCGACCGCGGCCTGCGCCGTGCCTTCTGCGGCGAGAGCCGCTGCATCAGCCTGCGCCATGTCATTCTCGAGGTTGCTAATGAATGCGACGCGCTTGACGTCGCCGAACTCGCCAACGCGCTCGACGACGGGCGGGCGCGTCGCGCGCTGTTCGCTGACTGGGCGGTCGCCCGCGGCGACGAGGTGCGCGGATCGGCGCACCTGTTTGCCCCCGACGGCTCGAACGCCCAGAACCCCGGTATCACCATCGGCTGGCTTGGGGAAGTGGCGATGATCGAAGGCGATGATCCAACGGCCATCGACACGTTCGTCGCTCGTGCCGCATTGACAGACGCCGAATAAATGACAGAATAAGTCGATGGTGACAATCAAGGTCGGTCCTGACGGCCGCGTTCTCGTACCCGTGAGCCTGCGGCGCGAGCTGAACCTCGACCCCGGCACCCCGCTTGTGGCCACGGTGGAAGGCACACGTCTCATCCTCGAGCGCCGCGACGCCATGATCGACCGCGCCAAGATGCGCTTTGCGCACGTGAGGCACGGCAGTGGCGCCGTCGATGAGCTCATTGACGAGCGCAGACGCGAGGCGCGCCGCGAAGGCAGCGCCGGCTGAATGGCGTCGACCGTCATTGACGCTTCTGCGATGCTCGCGATGCTGCTCGACGAGCCGGGCGCGGAGCGTGTAGAAGGACTCGTCGCCGATGGGGTGGTTTCGACCGTCAACTGGGCCGAGGTCGTCCAGAAGTCACGAAACCTGGGAGCATCGACGACTGGCCTCGCCGAGGAGCTCGTCGGCGCCGGCCTGGCGATCGTGCCATTCGACCTTGACGACGCTGAGCTGGCCGCGACCCTCTGGGAGCGGACTCATCATCTCGGTCTTTCCCTGGCGGACCGTGCCTGTCTCGCGACCGCGTTGCGGCGCTCTGGTTCCGTGATCACGGCGGACCGTGCCTGGAGCGAGCTCGACATCGGCATCTCGATCGAGGTGATCCGATAGCCGCATCTCACGCGCCGCGGCCCGATGGCGTTCCATCCAGCGTGCACCTGCCGCCGTTCGAGACGCTCATCGAGGCGCACGCGCATGAGCTGCATCGGTTTCTCGTGGGCCTGGTGGGTCCATTCGAGGCGGAGGACTGCCTCCAGGAGACGTACATGTCCGCGCTTCGCACCTATCGGGGGCTCCGTCACGGTGGCAACCTCCGTGCCTGGCTCTACACCATCGCGCAGCGCAAGGCGACCGATGCGGTGCGCCGCACGGCTCGTCGCCCCACGCGCGATCTCGCCGGCGTGGAACCGGTCTCGCCGCCGGCGCCCGAACTGGCCGACGACGGCATCTGGATGACCGTGCGGGCCCTGCCCGCCAAGCAGCGCGTGGCGATCGTGCATCGGTTCGTGCTGGACCTCGCCTATGCCGAGATCGGCGCGCGAATGGGCATCAGCGAGGAGGCCGCTCGCCAGAACGTCAGCGCCGCGCTCCGCCGGCTGCGCCGCGAGGTGACGCCATGACCGATGAGCTGGAGCGGCGCCTGGCCGATGCGGTGCCGCACGGTGCCAGCGTGGACCTGCACCACCTCCGGACGACCCTCGCGCGTCGAGCGGCCAAGGATGGTCTGCTCGACGTGGCGTACGGAACCTATGACTCTCCCCTGGGTCCGCTCACCGTCTTCGTCACCCGGCGCGGCCTCGTGCGGCTGTCATACCCCGGCGAGCCGGTCGACGAGCAGCTCAACCAGCTGGCCGCGCTGATCTCACCGCGCGTCATGGCGGCACCGGATCGGACCGATGAGGTCCGGCGCCAGCTGGACGCCTACTTCGGCGGCTCTCGTCGCGCCTTCGAGCTGCCGATCGACTGGCGCCTGGTCCGCGGCTTTGCCAGCAATGTCCTGCGTGCCACGGCACGAATCCCGTTCGGCAGCGTCTCGAGCTATCGCGAGGTCGCCATCCAGGCCGGGTCGCCGAACGCCTACCGCGCCGCAGGCAACGCGCTCGGCTCGAACCCGGTGCCAATCGTCGTCCCGTGCCACCGCGTGCTGCACGCGGGAGGCGGACTGGGGGGCTACACCGGCGGCCTTGATCGCAAGCGGTTCCTGCTGCGGCTCGAGGGCGTCCTCGAGGCATGAGCGTCGTCGGACCGGTGAGTGGCGCGCAGGCGGGGCGGGCCAGCACCGTCGGCTGATACCCTCCCCACGCATGGCCGAGCTGCACGAGATCCTGGCGGAGCGGGTTAGCGGCTGGCGCACCAGCGCCTACAAACACGAGGCGCATCCCGCGATCGGCGAGATCCTGGCCCACGCGCGCAACGAGGACGGTACAAGCCGCTACCTCCGCGAGCCGCAGATCCGCGCCCTCGAGACGTACTGGTACCTGCGCCTGGTCGAGGGCACGCCGCGCATCGGCGAGCTGTACGAGCGGCTGATCCCGCGTCCCATGGACCGGCTAAAGGCCCTGGGCCTGAACGCGCCAGAGCTCACGGAGATCGTCGTCAACGAGAGCTATGAAGGCCTCCTCGACCGCATCCGGACCGATGACGACCTCGTGCGGCGGCATCGGCTCGAGGGCCTCCGTGAAACCCTGACCCTCGATTACGCCAGCTACATCCTGGCGCTGGCCATGGGGGCCGGGAAGACGATCCTCGTCGGTGCCATCGTCGCCACCGAGTTCGCCATGGCGCTCGAATATCCCGACGCGGCTCCACCCTTCGTCGAGAACGCGATCGTCTTCGCGCCCGGCAAGACGATCATCGAGTCCCTTCGCGAGCTGGCCCGTATCCGCTTCGACGACCTCCTGCCGCCGCGCCTCCATGCGCCTTTTGCCGCCAGCCTCAAGCTCACCTTCACCCGCGACGGCGAGCGCGACATCCCGGTCACCCGCGGCAGCCGCTTCAACCTGGTGGTCACGAACACCGAGAAGATCGCCATCCGCGCCAAGCCGGTGCGCAGGAATGCCGGTTTCCTCCAGCTCACCGCCCTCCAGGAGGAGGCGCGTGAGGAGGCTAACCTGCGCCTCCAGACGCTTGCCAGCCTTCCGCACCTCGGCGTCTTCAGCGACGAGGCGCACCACACGTACGGCCAGAGCCTGGACACCGAGCTCAAGCGCGTGCGCCAGACCGTCGACTACCTGGCCGATGCGACCAACGTCATCGCCGTGGTGAACACCACCGGCACGCCGTACTTCAAGCGTCAGCCGCTCAAGGACGTCGTCGTCTGGTACGGCCTGGCCGAGGGCATTCGCGACAACATCCTCAAGGAGGTCGCGAATAACGTCTACGCCTACGACTTCGACGACGCCAATACCGATGAGTTCGTCGCCGAGATCGTCAGCGACTTCTTCGCCACCTACGCCGATCACGCGCTGCCCGACGGCAGCCCCGCCAAGCTGGCCATCTACTTCCCCCAGACCGACGACCTCGCCGAGCTGCGACCCCACATCGAGCTGGCCGTCACCCGGGCCGGCCTCGACACGACGACCATCCTGACCAACACCAGCCTTTCGAGCGTTGCCGAGGTGGACGCCTTCAATCGCCTCAACGATCCGGGCAGCCCGCACCGGGTCATCCTGCTGGTGAACAAGGGGACGGAAGGCTGGAACTGCCCGAGCCTGTTCGCCACCGCCCTGGCGCGGCGGCTGCGCACGAGCAATAACTTCGTGCTCCAGGCCGCCACCAGGTGCCTGCGCCAGGTCCCGGGCAACGATCGTCCGGCGCGCATCTACCTCAGCAGCGCGAACCGCGGCATCCTGGACCGGCAGCTCCAGGAGACGTACGGCGCATCGCTGGCGGATCTCGACCGGCGTCACCGGGTCAGCGCGAGCACCTTCATTCGCGTGCGCAAGTCCGATCTGCCGCCGATGAAGGTGAACCGACCGCGACGCGAGATGCGCCGCACGCAGGCGGCTCCAACTGCCATCACCTTCACCCGTCCACCGGACGAGGTCGCATCGCTGACGCGGGCCGTCTTTGACCTCGGCCTGTCCGCCGCCAGCCGGCGCGTGCTGCGCCAGGCCGGAGATGCGCTGAGCCTGGAGATCGGTTTCGACACAGTGGATGCCTATACCTCCGCGACAACGCTGGCGGCAGCGTATCGGCTGGAAATCTGGCCGGTGCTGGACGCGCTGCGTACAACCTATGGCGACGACGCGATCCCGGTGGTCCACCTTGGCGCGCTGGCACGACAGTTGGAGGAGCAGCTCGGTGGCTACGAAGAGACGACCACCGATGAGCCGGCGGAGCTATCGGTCCTGAAGCCTGAGGGCTTCGAGCTCACGCCGGATGGAGAGCGGCAGGCGGCGATCAGTTACCCGGCCGACCGGGAGCGGCTCATCTGGCCACCCGAGCGGATTGCCGAGAATCCCGGTGGCTATGGCTTCCATTACGTGCCGTACAACTTCGACTCGGGCCCGGAGTCCGACTTCTTCGAGAAGGTGCTGCGTGACCTGAACCTCGCCCGCGACGACGTCAGCGACATCTACTTCACCGGCGCCATCACCGACCCCAAGAAGACGGATCTCGGCTTCGAGTACGCCGGGGCCGATGGGCGGACGCATCGGTACACGCCGGACTTCGCCATCCACACCACGGATGACCGATGGCTCCTGGTCGAGATCAAGATGACGGCGCGCCGACGCGATGCGGTGGAAGGGGAGGACGGCGTCAAGGCGAAGGCGCTGCGCGAGCTCGAGGAACGGAATCCCGGCCGTGTCGCGTACCGGATCGTGTTCGCGGACGAGCTCGTCAGCCAGGCGGACCTCGCCGCCGTCAGGGAGTTCGTTTCCGCTCCTTGACACGTCCGGTAGGAATTCCTACGCTACGTGTATGAAAGCGATTGTGTCGGAGAAGGGCCAGGTCACGATCCCGAAGGCCGTGCGTACGAAGCTCGGGCTGAGGCCCGGCTCGGTGATCGAGTTCGACGCGGATCGCGGTCGCCTTATCGGTCGCAAGGCCGACACCAGGGATGCCATCGACGAGGTGTACGGCACCCTGAAGATAGATGAGCCGGTCGACGAGTACATCGAGCGCATCCGCGGCCGGTGATCACGGCCGTCGACTCGAATGTATTGCTCGACCTGCTGACTGGGAGCCCGGACCACGGCCCGCGGTCGGCGGCTGCGTTGCGCCAGGCTGCCGCTTCCATTCAGCGCGAGACGTTCCTACGCCACGCAGCCTGGCGCCCTCGAGTGCCGATGTGCGGATCGAGCGCGATGAGGCCCTCGTTGCGGAGCTGACCGAGAACGAGACGAATCGTCTGGTCGCTCACTCCCGGTAGAGCTCGCCGGATTTCGCGCATCCGAACCGTCTCAGCGGTGTGCTTCAGCACGTACTCACGAACGCGCGCCTGCTTCGACATACCGGAGAGGTTTCTTCGTGCCGAGATGCGGGCCTCGAAGTCGTCGTACGCCTCACCCAGGATGGCGACGAGGTAGGTGAGCCATGGCCAGATTTCGTGCTTTGCCTCGTGCCAGCCGGCTTGAGACTCGCGGAGCGCCGCGTAGTAGCCCCATTTCGTATCGAAGATCCGCTGCTCCACGCTGACGAACCGCATCACGCCGTAGCCGTGCTGGAGGAGGAGATGCGTCGTCAGCAGTCGGGCAAGTCTGCCGTTGCCGTCCTTCACCGGATGGATCGCGAGGAAGTCCAGGACGAACGCCCCGACCAGCACCACGGGATGAGCAATCTCATCGCGCATGGCCGTGTCATAGCGGTCGACCAGCTCGCGCAGCAGGTGCTCCGTTCGGTTAGGCGGTGGCGGCTCGAACACGATCTCGAGGTGACCGCGCTCGTATGAGCCGATCTGGTTCGACTCGGTCTTGAGTTGGCCGCCAGGCTCATCGGTGTAACGAAAGAGCTGGCGGTGAAGATGCAGCATGTAGGGCAGCGAGATCGGCTCGAGCTTGTCCGCGTGCATGATCTCGTCGATCGCATCTCGGTAGCCCGCGAACTCTCGTTCATTTCGGTTCCGCAACCGGCGTTCCGTTCCGGGTGTTGCCAGGACCTCAGCACGGTCGGCAGCAACCGTTACGCCTTCGATCGCGTTCGAGGCGGTGATCGAGGCGACACGTGTCTCCTCGGCCAGGGTACGGAGGAGCTCGGGCAGCTGGTCCCGAAACATCTCTTCGCGTCCCCGTCCCACGTCAAGACGCGCGAGTCTGCCGCCGAGCCGCGCCGGCTGTCCGGCGAAGGTTCGCTCAGCATCCACAAAGCTCTGCATCGAACACAGAATACGCTAATACTGCCAATCGGCAAGCTCGATTGTGTAGATTAGCGTTAATCTGAGCAATGCGGCCGATGTTGCGAGGTTCCGCACGATTCAGTCAAAGAGCCGGCGCTCGTGACCTGCCGGACACCGGCCCCGCTTCTCATCGAAGAAGCCATCATCGAAGAGATCCCAGGTGACCCAGTGGCGGCCGCAGAAGGCGGCATCGCATGGGGGACACCAGAACGGGACGAATTCGAGGTCGAGCTTGTGGAGGGCGCGTGCGTCACCGACGCTCAGCGCGGAGAGGGTCGCGGCGACGTCGAATTCGAACATGGTGACATTTACCACGTCGGACTCGACTTGGACGCGGGCGCGCTCAGCCCCGCTGTTGTCCATCGCGCTCATCACCGAGTCGATCTCGTGGCGCGTGCGTCCGGGAGTCACCTCGCCGCGCGCGTAGAGCGCCACCCGCCCTGCCTGGGCGCCGCATCGGTCGCATGTGAAGACTTGACTGATCGCCATCGGTCCTGATCATCGCGCGCCGCCGTGACAACTGCATGTCGCGTCCGCTGCTCCGGTACGCTAATGGCGTGACGAGCAAGGGGGCTCCAGCCCAAGCGGGTGGGCCGCCCACGAAGTCGGCCCAAGCCCCGGTGAAGGTCGCGGCTGCCAAGGGACGGCCGATGCTGTCGTGGGTCGGCAAGCGACCGTTGCGCGAGGTGCGCGCCTTTCCCGCCCAGCACGTCGAGCGTTTCGGCGCCGGAGATGGCGCGGCCACCAATCCCGACATCGATTGGTCCGATTGGCCGGAGCGATACGAGCGTGGCGGCCTGCTGTTCCACGGCGACAACAAGGAGGTCCTGGCGCATCTGCTCGCCGCCGGCTTCCGCGGCAAGGTGGACCTGGTCTACATCGATCCGCCGTTCGACTCGGGCGCCGACTACGTGCGGCGCGTGCAACTGCGCGGCGCATCCGGCACCGCGCGGCTCGACGGCGAGACGTACACGCTGGGCGAGCAGATCCAGTACACCGACATCTGGGCCAACGACACTTACCTCCAGTTCATGTACGAGCGGCTCCTCCTCCTCAAGGAGCTGATGGCAATCACCGGCTCAATCTGGCTCCACTGCGACCCGAGACGTTCCGCAATTCTCCGGTCCCTGATGGACGAGGTGTTCGGTCCAGACAATTTCCTGAACGAAGTGATCTGGGAACGAACCAATGCTCATAACATG
>JACDBS010000088.1 GCA_013694795.1 Chloroflexota bacterium
GACAATACAGATATCGCACTGAACGTCTTCACCATCAGCCCCGACGGAACCAAGATCGGCTACGGCCCGGCCGCGGCCGCACCAACGCCGCCGACCTCCGGCAGCCTGCCGATGGCCCGCACGGGAACGACGACGACGCTCAATGATGGCTGTGCGCCGATCGCGACCAACGTGGCTGGAACTGCCGTGCTCATCCGACGTGGCACGTGCACCTTCCACCAGAAGGCGCTCAACGCCCAGAATGCAGGCGCCGCAGCGGTTGTTCTCTACAACAATGTCGCAGGGCGGTTCTCACCGACGGTGGCCGGCAACCCGGCCATCACGATCCCGGTCGTCGCGATCTCGAATACCGAGGGCGCCCTGATCGATGGCCGCCTTGCGGCCGGACCGGTCACGATGACGTGGACCGAGGAGACCGGTGTTTTCGACAATCCGACCGGTGGGTTGATCAGCTCGTTCAGCTCGTACGGCCTGTCGCCGGACCTCGCCCTCAAGCCGGATATCGGCGCTCCGGGCGGGCTCATCCGCTCGACGTGGCCGCTTGAGGATGGCGGCTACGCCACGATCAGCGGTACGTCGATGGCCTCGCCGCATGTTGCCGGCGCCGCGGCGCTCGTCCTCGAGGCCCGTCCGAGTACGGCCCCGGCGTCCATGCGTGATCTGCTCCAGAACTCCGCCGACCCCGCACCCTGGTGGGGCAACCCAAGGGTCGGCCTGGACAACGTCCACCGGCAGGGCGCCGGCATGCTGGACGTGCCAGGATCGGTTCTGTCCACCACGGCGGTGACTCCCGCAAAGCTCGCGCTCGGCGAGAGCCAGGCCGGAGCCACCACGCGGGCGCTGACGATCCGCAACACCGGAAAGGCGACCGTGAGGTACGAGCTGACACACGAGCCCGCGCTCGGGACGCACGGAAGCACGTTCACCCCGTCCTTCAACGGGGCCTTCGCGAACGTCACCTTCAGCGCGACGTCGGTCCAGGTGAAGGGCGGCGGCAGCGCCACCGTGAACGTCACGATTACCGCTCCCGCGGCGCCCGCCAAGGGCCAGTACGGTGGGTACATCGCGATTTCGTCGGCCCGGACCGACACGGCTCGCGTGCCGTACGCCGGCTTCATCGGCGATTACCAGTCGATCGTGGCCCTGGCCCCGACCGCGAATGGGTTCCCGTGGCTCGCCTCGCTGGCCACTTGCGAGCGGTTCGTCGAGAACGACTGCACGATGGGCGGCTCGTATAAGAACCAGCCGCGGGGCGCGACCTACGGCTTGAAGGATGGCTTCGATCGCCCGTACTTCCTGGTCCATCTTGACCACCAGGTACGGAGCTTGGCGCTCGAAGTGAGCGACGCGCGAACCGGGGCGCTGGTGGGGACGGCCTATAGGGTCGACTATCTGCCGCGCAACTCGACGAGCACCGGCTTCTTCGCGTTCGCGTGGGATGGAAGCCTCGAAGGCGGCCTCAGGGTTCCCGACGGGACGTACACCGTCACGATCAAGGTGCTCAAGGCGCTTGGAGACGCGTCGAACGCCGCGCACTATGAGTCGTGGGCCTCGCCTGACGTTCGCATCCGCGGCTCTTAGGCGACCACCCCCTCGGGTCAAACGTCATGGAGCCCCTGCCGGTCCGCCGGCGGGGGCTTCCCACCATGCCTCAGCGGTCGACGGGCGCGTCGGCCGGTGGTTGGGGGTCCTCGCAGAATCGAAAGTCACCCGACTCGGATGAGTGAAAGTTGAGCTGGTCGCCGCCGGCCTCCAACACCACTCGGTAACCCGGGACGAGGGCCTGGGTGTAGGCCATCCCCTCCTCTGGGCATCCCAGGGATCCGTCGCTCCAGGTGACCCGTTCCGCGGCGGTGACCTCGATCTCCTGCGCCCGCACGCCGGCTCGGTCGGCTGCATCGGCCACGATCGCCTCGAGCAGCTCAGTCGGTACCTCGCCGACTGGAAGCTGGGGGTCGTTGCCGGAAGGCGTCGGCTCAGCCGGTGTCATGGTCGAAGCTCCTTCGGTAGGATCGCCGGCGGTGCCGGCGCAGGCGGCCAGGGCCACGGCCAGCGCGAGGCTGGCAAGCACGGACGGGGTGTTCACGGACCGTCTCCTCATATCCCGCGCAGGACGTCACTCGTCGGTCTCCCGTTCCGCGGGATCGTGGCCGGTCGGCCGCCGGTCATCGACCGCTTAGGCGAACGCGGAGTCGGGCTCGTCGCGCGGCGCGCCCATCGGCGGCTGATCGGCTCCGGGCGCTCGCTGCTCCGGCTCATCCGGCGTGTCAATGGGTGTCGGGTCCGGATCGGTGTCTGGAACCGGCGGGGGAATCTCGTCGTTGGGTGGGGGCGGCTGGATGGTCATGCTCCCGACGCGTTGCATGCCTCGTGCCGGCCGCCGGTCAGAACCAGTTCCTGCTGCGGAACCACGCGACGGCGGCCACGACGGCGAGCGCCATGAGCCCGAGGGCGAAGGGGTAGCCGAGCGGCCAGTCCAGCTCCGGCATGCGGTCGAAGTTCATGCCGTAGATGCCGGCGATCAACGTCGGCACCATGAGGATGACGGTGAAGGCGGTCAACCGTTTCATGATCGCGTTGAGGCTATTGCTCGCCACCGTCAGCCGGGCGTCGAGGACGGTGGCGAGGAGGTCGCGGTACACGTCCAACTGATCCAGCACCCGCACCAGGTGGTCGTACAGGTCCTGGTAGTAGGGAAGCGCGGAGGGGCCGACGAGGTCGACGTCGCGGCGCAGCAACTGGTTCGCGACATCGCGCATGGGTGCGAGGATGCGCCGCAGCTCGAGGAGACGCCGCTTGACGGCGAGAACCTCGCGCAGGCT
>JACDBS010000104.1 GCA_013694795.1 Chloroflexota bacterium
CGTCGACCACGATCCCGTCCCAGCCACTGGCGTGCACAGTCGCGTGATACTGCTGGCGCGGTCCGACCCGCCGAAGCGGCACGCCCAGTGCGGCGCATCGGTCCGCGATCGGGCGCAGGCCGCGGCCGGAGGCGCCGGTGACCGCGAGGTTGCCGCGCTTGATGATGGGTGCCTTCTCGCCGCCGATGGCGGCCAGGTTCGAGCCGAGGTACGCTTCGTGGTCGCGCTGCACGTTAGTGATGGCGGCGATGCCGGGGTCGAGCACGTTCGTGGCGTCGAGCCTGCCGCCCATGCCGACTTCGACCAGCGCCACCTCCACGTTGCGCCGCGTGAGCTCGATGATGGCGGCGGCGGTGAGCGCCTCGAACTCGGTTGGCGGCCCGATCTCAGCGGTAACGCGGTCGATGGCCGGCAGGACGCGCGCCACCGCGGCGGCGAAGTCGTCGGCGGGGATCGGCTCTCCGTCGAGTGCCACCCGCTCGCGATAACTGACGAGGTGCGGTTTGGGCATGCTGCCCACACGGTGGCCGCCGGCGACGAGAACCGAGCAGGCCATGGCGACCACCGAGCCCTTGCCATTCGTGCCACCCACCAGCGCGCCGCGCAGCTCGTGCTCCGGATGGCCGACCTCGGCCATGAGCCGCTCGACGCGCTCGAGGCCCATGCTGATCCCGAAGCGACCACGCGCGGTGAGCGCCGCGACCGCCTCGCGGTAGGTGAGCCGGCCGGGATCGGTCAAGCGATCAGTCCGCGGCGTCCTCGAAAAAGACGCAGTCGTGGAACTGACCGGTCAGGCACAGATCCTTGACGTAGCCCGAGTCGAGGTGCACGCCACCGCGCAGCTCGCATCGGCTGACGATGCCCTCCTGGTTCATGAGGGTGCGCATGAGCTGTGGCGCCTGGATTGGCACCCGGCCCTTGGTGCCGTGGGTCAGGTAGAAGTTGGGGCAGTGATGCCGCCGTGGCTTCGTGTAGCCGAGCGGCATGCCGCGGCGGCCAACGTGGACGGCGAGGGGCTCGGGGCTCGCGGCGAAGCGCTTCTCGGCGATCACGCAGCGGCCGGGCTCGCACTCCTTGTCGTTGTGGCAGCAGGCGCGCGCCGGACCGATGCCCTCCACCGCCCACAGCTCCCAGCATGGGCGGCGCAGGATGAAGGCCGGGCACCGATAGCGGATCGTGAGATCGCAGTTCTCGACCTCCCAGCACATGGTTCGTCGATCGTCGCCGCGCCGCTCGGGCGCAAATGGATCCTCGCCCTGGCGTCGCTCGCCACCGGCGCGGCGCTCGGTCTTGATGATCATGGATGCGCGGGCAGCCTCCTCGCTCCGGAGTGTAGCGCGGTGCCCGCACCGAGGCGGTCAGGCGAGGAACTGGCTGAGGCGCTCCTCCATGACCTCCTGGGGCATGTACCCGACCAGGCGAGCCGCCTCGCGGCCGTTTTGGAAGACGATGAGGGTGGGGATGCTGAAGATGCTGTAGCGCATCGCCAGCTGCTGGTTCTCATCGGTGTTGACCTTGGCTACGCCGATCCTGTCACCGTGCTTCGCGCCGAAACTCTCCACCACCGGCGACACGAGGCGACAGGGTCCGCACCAGGCGGCCCAGAAATCGACGAGTACCGGCTTGTCGGCGTTGAGAACCTCCGATTCGAAGGTCGATTCATCGACCGCGATCGGGGTGATGGTTGCCATTTCGGGGGATCTGCCTCCAACGTGGGTTTACGGGCTGAACGAAATCCTAGCATTGGCCGTGCCGGCAGTGGCCGGCTCAGGGCGCGGGCGTCTCCGGGATCGGGGTCGGCGTGGGCGGCAGGGTCGGCACCGGCGTCGGCGATGGCGTTGGTGACGGTGTCGGCGTCGGCGTCGGCGATGGCGTTGGTGACGGGGTCGGGCCGGAGCTGATCACCAGGTCGACCTGCGAGTCTCGCGGCCGATCCACGCCCTCTGCCGGATCACTGCGGACGACCGATCCGTCCGGGATGCTCGGGTCGGGCTCGCGGTCGATGGCGCCGACCGACAGGCCCGCGTCCGACAGCGTCTGGCGTGCCTCGTCCAGCGTCTGACCGCGCAGACGCGGGACCGCGACCTCTTCCGCGCCGCTCGAGACGAATGGAATGATCGTCGAGCCTTCGGCCACCTCTTGCCCGCTCGGCGGGTCGCAGCGGATGACGCGGCCTTGCTCAATGCTCTCCGAGCTCTCGTCCTGGGGTGCGGCAACGACCAGGTCAAGATCGGTCGCCCGTGTCCGGAGGGTGGCGAGGGCCACGTTATCGCAGCTCGGCACCGTCACCAGGGCGGTGGGCACTGGCGTCTGCGAAGATTCTCCGATGGCGAGCAACTGGACCGCCAGGAAGCCGATGGCCCCCAGCAGGAATACGCCAAGCACGGCCAACAGCCACATCCACCACGGCTGCCCCTCGTCACGATCGCGGGCATAGACATCCACCCGCCGCGGGGGTGGGCCAACCGGCATGCGATCTGCCGGACGGGTGACGCGCGGTGGAACGTAGACGGTCGGCTCGCCGGCAGGCGGCGTGGCGGCCACGGCGACGCCCGCCGCGCCGACCGCCGCAGGCGGAACGGCGTCGGGATCGCGCCGCCAGACCCGCAGCGCCTCGGCGAAAGCACCGGCATCGGGGAATCGGTCCGATGGCTCGCGCGACAGGGCGCGCATGAGGATCGACTCCAGCCCCGCCGGGAGCGGATGGCCGATGGCGGTGGGCGTGGGTGCGTCCTCATTGAGCCGCTTGAGCGCAACGGCGGCGGCCGAGTCCGCCTCGAACGGACGGCGGGCGGTGAGCATCTCGAAAAGGACGATGGCCAGCGCGTAGACATCGGACGCGCCGGTCACTTCGTCGCCGCGCGCCTGCTCGGGGCTGAAGTAGTGGACCGATCCGAGCGTCGTGCCGGTGACGGTCATCGACGCCTCGCTGACGGCGCGGGCGATGCCGAAGTCGGTGACCTTCACGTCGCCGGCATCGGTGATGAGGATGTTGCCGGGCTTCACGTCGCGGTGGACGATCCCCTTGCGGTGCGCGACCTCGAGCGCCCCGGCGACCCCGATCGCGACGCGCACCGCGTCGTCGATCGACAGGGCGCCGCGGTCGTGCAGCAGCGCGGACAGGTCCCGGCCTTCGACGAGCTCCATGACGATGTACTGCTCGCCATCGGCTCCATCGGTGCCGTAGTCGTAGACGCTGACGATGTTCGGGTGGCTGAGGCCACCGGCGGAGCGGGCCTCCTGCTTGAAGCGGGCGGCGAATCCAGCGTCAGAGCTGAACTGCGGGCGGAGGAGCTTAACCGCCACCTCGCGGTCGAGCTGCTCGTCGACGGCGCGCCAGATCGTGGCCATACCGCCCTCGCCGAGCGGGGCGATGAGCCGGTATCGGCCGCTGATCAGCCTGCCGATCATCTCCACGATGCGTCAGTCTCGCAGGTCGAGTCCGCGGATGTAGGCGCGGAACTCGTCGGCATCCTCCGACTCGAGCGCGACCGCGACATTGGCCTTGAGCCAGCCCAGCCGGGTGCCGGCATCGTGGCGTATGCCCTCGAACTGGTAACCGAAGACGGGCTGCTCGCGGATGAGGCTGCGGATCGCATCGGTCAGCTGGATCTCGCCGCCGGCGCCCCTGGCGGTCTGCTCGAGGACGTCGAAGATCTTCGGCGTCAGGACGTAGCGACCCAGGACGGCCAGGTTGGAGGGAGCGTCGGCGACCGATGGCTTCTCGACCAGGTCGCGGATCTCCACCAGACGACCTTCCTCGTGCAGGGGGTCGAGGATGCCATAGCGGGTGACCTCGGCCGGATCCACGCGCTGCGCGGCGACCACGGAGCCGCGATGGGCAACGTGCGCGTCGATGAGCTGCTTCGTGACCGGATCTCCCGACCGGTTGAGCATCACGTCGTCGCTGAGGAGGACGGCGAATGCCTCGTCACCGACGAGGTCCTTGGCCATCAGCACCGCGTGGCCCAGGCCGAGCTGCTCGCGCTGGTGCACGAAGGCGACCGTGCCGAACTCGCTGATGCGGCGGATGATGCGCAGCATCTCGATGTCGCCACGCTCCTCCAGCCAGCGCTCAAGCATGTCGTTTGCATCGAAGTGGTCCTCGATCGCGCTGCGCCCGCTGGCGATGACGATGATGATCTGGTCGATACCCGATGCTGCCGCCTCCTCCACCGCGTACTGGATGATCGGCCGGTCGACCAGCGGCATCATCTCCTTGGGGATCGCCTTCGTCGCCGGGAGGAAGCGGGTGCCGAATCCCGCGGCGGGCAGGACGGCCTTTCGGACGCGCACGGTGATGGGAGAACTCCTTGGTAGCGTGGTCAGGCGCGCGGCGGTGGCGTGCTCATGCTGGCGCGCAGCGGAGCCGCGACTGGTTCAGGCACAGGGGACGCAAGTATACCAACCGGCGTTGCATCCACCTCCCACGGTACAATCGCGCCGCCGATGCTGAAGTCACTGGTTCGCACGTTCCGCGGTCCCAGCCGGGACCCGCGGATGACCTACATCAGCCGTCCGTTGCCGCGCGATCTGCCCGATGAGCAGGTCGTCGAGGCCATCGAAATGGCGCTGGCCGGCGACCCCAATCCGGCCTCGCTGGTCGAGACCCTGCCAGCCGCGCTCAAGCGGGTCACCGGTCGCGACCTCCAGGTGATGGACCGATCCGTGCGCGACGTGACCGGGGCCTACGCGAAGATCCAGATCATGATTCGCGACGGTTCCGTCGGCAGTTGGCCGGGCTACGCCGCCACGTCGTATCCGCTCATCGCCCCGTCGCCAAAGGCGGAGGCCACGCGCGCCGCCATCGTGGCCGCCGATGCTCCCGATGGCGAGACCGCCGCGGCCGCTCCGAAGCCAGGGTGGCAGCCACCACCCCCTGCCACCCACAGCTGATGGGTCGACAGAACGTCCCGCGCGACCAGTGGCTGGACCTGGGTCACGAGTGCCCGCGCTGCGGCGAGCAGATCACCGAGGCCGACGTCTACTCTTGGCGGCCCGTTCCGGATGACCCGAAGCTTCTCCTGCTCTACTGCGCCAACTGCGGCGACCGGGTCGAGATCAACCACATCTGACCATCCGTTAGCCGATGCAGAGCGTGAGCACGCGCGCCGAGCCGGCAGGTCTTGCGCAATGTGCGCGCACGGGTCCATTGGATGGTGGATTGCGCACCCTGCTGCGAATATCACGCTCAAGACGGCCTGCGGGGCGAGCATCTACCACGCAAGATGCGCGAAGCGGTCCAATGTGCGAGACGGGCGAACGAAGGTGGTGCCCCCAAGGGGATTCGAACCCCTGATCTCCACCTTGAAAGGGTGGCGTCCTAGGCCTCTAGACGAT
>JACDBS010000107.1 GCA_013694795.1 Chloroflexota bacterium
CGGCGGACCCGACGACCCACGCGGTGGGGGAGATCGGCCTCGATTACTTCCGCAACCTGTCGCCGCCGGAGGCCCAGCGCGAGGCATTCGATCGGCAGCTTGCCCTGGCCGCCAGGCGTGGCCTGCCGGTGCTGGTCCACGATCGCGACGCTCACGACGGCGTGACGGCCGCCCTCCTCGCCTGGACCGGTCGGCAGGGGCGCGTCGGCCGTGGGGTTATGCACGCCTTTTCCGGCGACGCCGCCATGGCCCGCGCGCTCGCGGCGTCCGGCTTCCTGATCAGCTTTGCGCTGCCTGTCACCTTCCACTCCGCGGCCGGCCCGCGAGCGGCCGCCGGCGCGCTCAAGGATGGCCAATTTCTTGTCGAGACCGATGCGCCCTACCTCGGGCCCGACCGTGCTCGGCGCAATGAGCCAACCACCGCCCTGCGAGTGGCCGCCGAGCTCGCCCGACTGCGCGATACGACGCCCGAGCAGATCGTCGAGGCGATCAGCCGCAGCTATGCGCTCCTCTGATGACGCGAGCGAACGATTGCTCGCCAAACGGACAGGGGTTGGCACGGCGGTTGCTTACCATCAGCCGCGGTGGCGAACGCCACGAATGTGATCCCGAAGTTCAGAAGAGGAGGGTCCGCGTATGGGCCAGGTTAACGTCAACACCCCGAGTGGATCCGATCCGGACAGCAGCAGCGGGTCCGGGTTCATCTTGGGCATCATCGTTGCGATCATCGTGATCGCCGCGCTCGTCTATTTCCTCGTCCTTGCCCCGGGTGGCGGGAACAATGACGGTGGCACCGACGGCGGCGGTGTGGACGCCTCCGAGCCCGCCGACGTGCCGGCTCCGAGTGGGTGGAAGCTCATCAACCTCGCCTGATCCCCGCGACTCTCGACACGTCCGTCGGCTTGTTTGGCGCCGACGACACCGGCGCCGTGTTCTTGACACCCGTGAAGCGAGGGTGTTACCTTGCCGTTAGCACTCTCGTCGGTTGAGTGCCAGTCCCGCGGTCGCATCGGCCGCCGCTGGCTCTCCCGCGAGCGTGAATTTCGATATCACAGTCCTGTCTCGATAGCACAGTCCTGTACCGGTTGCGCACGCAAGGAGGCATCACGCACACATGGCCAAAACGGTCAGCGCCACGGCGACCAAGCTCAGGCCCCTCGGGGATCGCCTGGTTGTCAAGCCCACCCCGCGCGAGGAGATGACCAAGAGCGGCATCGTCCTCCCGGATACCGCCAAAGAGCGTCCGCAGGAGGGCACCGTCCTTTCCGTCGGCCCCGGCCGCACCCTCGACGACGGCAAGCTCGAGCCGATGGAGCTCAGCAAGGGCCAGAAGGTCCTCTTCCAGAAGTACGCCGGCACCGAGTTCACGCTGGATGAAGAGGATCTCCTGATCCTGTCTCAAAAGGATGTCCTGGCGGTTATCGAATAACGGTCTCAAGAACAGACCGATGCGCCGCGCCGTGAGCGCGGCGACCACTGAGGAGGAATAGTAAGAACCGTGGCGAAGCAGCTGCTGTTCGAGGAAGAGGCGCGTCGCTCCCTGAAGCGCGGCGTGGACAAGATGGCCGATGCCGTCAAGGTCACGCTTGGTCCCAAGGGCCGATACGCTCTCCTCGACAAGAAATTCGGCGCACCGACCATCACGAATGACGGTGTCACCATTGCCCGCGACATCGAGCTCGAGGACCCGTACGAGAATATGGGTGCTCAGCTCCTCGAAGAGGTCGCGACCAAGACGAACGACGTGGCCGGCGACGGCACCACGACCTCGATCGTCCTGGCCCAGGCCATCATCACCGAGGGCCTGAAGAACGTCACCGCCGGCGCCAGCCCCATGGGCCTCAAGCGCGGCATCAGCAAGGGCGTCGAGGCCATCATCGAGGAGATCAAGAGGCTCTCGAAGCCGGTCGAGACGACCGACGACATCGCCCACATTGCCGCCATCAGTGCCCGAGATACCGAGATCGGCGAGATGATCGCGCAGGTCATGGACAAGGTCGGCAAGGATGGCGTGGTCACCGTCGAGGAGAGCCAGGGGCTCAAGATGGAGACGGAGTACGTGGAGGGCATGCAGCTCGACCGCGGCTACGTCTCGGCCTACATGGTCACCAGCACCGAGGGCGGCAAGCTCGAGGCCGTTCTCGATCAGCCGTACATCCTCGTCACCGATAAGAAGATCAGCGCGGTGGCGGACATCCTTCCGACGCTCGAGAAGACCGTCTCCACCGGCAAGCCGCTCCTCATCATCGCCGAGGACGTGGACGGCGAGGCCCTCGCCACCCTGGTCGTCAACAAGCTGCGCGGCACGATCAACGTGCTGGCGGTCAAGGCTCCCGGCTTCGGCGATCGCCGCAAGGCCATGCTGGAGGACATCGCGACCCTGTCCGGGGCGCGCGTCATCAGCGAGGAGGTCGGCCGCAAGCTCGACAGCGTGCAGCTTGAGGATCTCGGCCAGGCCCGCCGCGTCACGGCCAACAAGGACACGACCACGGTCGTCGAGGGCAAGGGCGACGCCGGCGCGATCAAGGCCCGAATCGGCCAGATAAAGCTCCAGATCGAGGACACCACCAGTGACTTCGATCGCGAGAAGCTCCAGGAGCGCCTCGCGAAGCTGTCCGGCGGCGTCGCGGTTCTCAAGGTGGGCGCGCCCACTGAGGTCGAGCTCAAGGAGAAGAAGCATCGCATCGAGGATGCGCTGTCGGCCGCTCGTGCCGGCGTCGAAGAGGGCATGGTCGCCGGTGGCGGCTCAGTCCTCATTCACGCCTTGCCGGCCCTCGACAAGGTCGAGGTTCTCGGCGACGAGCTGATCGGCGTCAACATCCTGCGCCGCGCGCTCGAGGAGCCGCTGCGTCAGATCGCCATCAATGCCGGCATGGAGGGCTCGGTCGTCGTCGAGGCGGTCCGTAAGCTCAAGCCGGGAAGCGGCTATGACGCCGCCAAGGGCGAGTACGGCGACCTCTTCGCGTGGGGCGTCATCGATCCCGCCAAGGTCACCCGATCGGCGCTCGAGAACGCCGCGTCGATCGCCGGCCTGCTCCTGACCACCGAGACGATCATCACCGATCTCCCCGAGAAGGAGAAGGCGATGGGCATGCCGCCCGGCGGCATGGGCGGGATGGACTACTAGAGAATCCGTTAGCGTCCACTAGCGTCCGCGCTAGAGGACTTCACGCTCAGACCAGGCCGAGAGCCGGGTCGTCCGTCCGCGGACGCTCGGCTCTCATGCTGCCAAGCCCACTACCGCCGTTCCCAGCCGGCCGCTCGCGAGCCATCGGGAGCTTGGCCGGCTCGTGCGGTCGCGGCTCGTAACTCCAGCCGGATTAGACGCAAAGCCCAATCCGAACGAGGAGGTACCGTGGCCGAGCAGACTCTTTACGAAAGGATCGGCGGCGTTAACGCCATCGCGATGGTCGTCGACCGCTTCAGCGACCAGATCGTCAAGAATCCAAAACTCCTCAAGAATCCCGCGCTGGCTGCGTGGAACAAATCGGGCCAACTGCCCAGCCTGAAGTTCATGCGAACGCTGTGGCTGTGCGAGCAGGCCGGCGGACCCTTCCAATACACCGGCAAGGAGCTGGGTCAGGCACACAAGGATCTGCACATCCTTCCTGAAGAGTTCGACGAGGTCGGAGCGGAGATCGCCCGCGCGCTCGACCATTTCAATGTGCCAGAACGCGAGAAAGGGGAAGTCTTGGCCGCCATCGTCGCGCGGAAGGCAGAGGTGGTCGGTCAGCCTGCATAGGCCACGGACCAATCACCGATGGAGCTGGCGGATCAGCAACGAGAAGGAGCAACATCCGATGTGTCTGAACTGCGGCTGCATGCGCGCGCACGACGACATGGGCAAGCCCAGGATCAACATCACGTATGAGGACGTCAAGCGGGCGGCGGACGCCAATGGCATGACGGTGGACGACACGCTGGCCATGATCGCTCGGACCAGCGACAAGGATCGGGACGACCATGCCGCCGAGTACGGCGCTGAGCCGACGGGGTGACCTCGATCCCCACGATGACGAGTCTGGCCCAGTTCGCGAACGATGTAGCCGAGTAGCGCGCGCCGCGCTCGTCGCTATCGTATCGAAGGCAACTGCATCCTTCTGCAGCTTCGCGCTGTGCGGCACCGTCACGTGTCTACATGGGTGGTGGACGGGTGTATCATTCTGTGTCACGAGGATGCGCGGCGCGGTGTTCGTGTATCCGCGCGACCTGCCCTCGGTCATCCAGCCCATCTAGACGCGGACGAATCGCAGCGAAGGAGTAAGGGGCACGATGCAGACACGAGTTCACGGTGCCAGGTTGCTCATTTCGGCTGGCATCGCAGTTACTCTCGCAATCGCCATGCTCGCCGCAGGACAGACGGCATATGCCGCAGGTCCAGCGCCAGTCCCGCTTGGAACCGCCGCGAACTTCGCGGTCTTGGCAGGCACCCCGGATGTGACCAACACCGGGCCGACCATCGTCACGGGAGACCTGGGTATCCACCCGGCAGCTGCGGTGACGGGATTCCCGCCCGGAACTGTGATCGGGACGATCCACGCGGCCAACGCCGTCGCGCTTCAAGCAAAGACCGACCTTGACGCCGCGTACACGTATGCCGCGAGCCAACCTGTGACGGCTACTCATGGAGCGCTCGGCGGACTGACCCTCGTCGGTGGCGTCTACAACGCCGGCGGCGTTACGCTTGGTCTGACCGGGACGCTCACGCTCGACGGCCAGAATGACCCGAATTCCGTCTGGATTTTCCAGGCAACGTCCGACCTCATCACGGCGTCGTCGAGTTCCGTAGCGCTCATCAACGGTGCCCAGGCCTGCAACGTCTTCTGGCAGGTCACCAGCTCGGCGACGCTCGGATTGGGCTCAACCTTCGTGGGGACCATCATGGCCCTGACATCCATCACGATGAACGACGGCGTAAACTTGAACGGTCGAGCGCTGGCCCGGAACGGCAACGTGACCTTGATCAACGACATAATTACAAGGTCGATATGCTCGACGCCCGCCCCGACGCCCTCGCCGGCTCTGACTGCCGCGTCGCCAACCCCTGCGGCCACGCCCGCGATCAGCCAACTGCCGAATGCGGCATTGAGTCGGGGCGACGAGGCAGTTGTCTCATGGCCTTTGTTCGTGGTCATCGGCTCGGTCGCGCTCGTCCTCATGCTCGTCATCGTCACCTTCATGCGATGGGCAGCAGGAAAGGGGCACTCAGGTCGGCCCGGCGTTGGATAGCCGGCCCGACGCGGCAACGCATGAAGGCAGGTCTGTATGGCGGTCGAGTACAAGGATGAGACGACCGAGTTCAGCCGGCTGAATCGCGAAGCCAACAAGTTCGGCGACTAAGCCCTAAACGCTCCGTGGAGCAATAGCCTGCACAAGGCGGTCGTGGATGCCACCATCTTCGACCCTGAGTGATGCGACGGGTGCGCGGGTGGGCCGTCCTGGCATCCGGAATGCATCGGTGCGCGCCATGGAACTCGCTGTTGCCCTCATCGTCCTGCTGGTCGGGCTGACCATGGAGCGCGACCGCCTGGCGCAAAGGCGTGCCCGCATCATCGACCGCCGACGCTGACCATAAGTCCCGCCGACCGCGCTGACGGGTGATCGCCACTAGAATCGGGGGATGCTCCCGGAAGCTGCCACGACACCCCCGCAGCGCCCGCGCCTTGCCCCGCAGGAGATGCTCGACCGCCTGAATCCGCCGCAGCGGGAGGCGGTCAGCCACCTGACGGGACCCCTCTTGATCCTGGCCGGCGCCGGGAGCGGCAAGACGCGCGTGCTGGCCTATCGGGTCGCCTACCTGGTCGCCACGAGCTACAAGCCATGGCAGATCGTGGCGGTCACCTTCACGAACAAAGCCGCCAACGAGATGCGGGGGCGCATCGCCGGACTCATCGGTGACGAGGCCGCGCGCGAGGCGACGATCGGCACCTTTCACGCCATCTGCGCCCGCATCCTGCGGCGGGATGGCCAGTCCATCGGTCTGAC
>JACDBS010000114.1 GCA_013694795.1 Chloroflexota bacterium
CGTAGTAGAAAACGTCCTCGCCACGCTCGCCGTACATGCGGTCGATACCCTCGCGCACGATGATCGCCAGCTCGTAGGCGAAGGCCGGGTCGTAGGCCAGGATGTTGGGCACCGTGCTGGCCAGCACATGCGAGTGCCCGTCGTCGTGCTGGAGGCCCTCGCCGGTGAGCGTCGTGCGGCCGGCGGTGGCGCCCATCATGAAGCCACGCCCCCGCGAGTCGCCGAATGCCCACACCTGGTCGCCGGTGCGCTGCATGCCGAACATCGAGTAGAAGGTATAGAACGGGACCAGCGGCTCGCCCCAACTGGCGTATGCCGTTCCGGCGGCCTGGAACGACGCCATGGAGCCCGCCTCGGTGATGCCCTCTTCGAGCAGTTGGCCATCGGTCTTCTCGATGTAGCTGAGCAGGTGCTCCTTGTCGACCGGCGTGTAGTTCTGGCCGAGCGGGTTGTAGATCCCGACCTCCTTGAAGAGCGGGTCCATGCCGAAGGTACGGGCTTCGTCGGGAATGATGGGAACGATGCGGCTGCCGATCTTCGGGTCGCGCACCAGGTTGCGCACCAGCCGGCTGAAGGCCATGGTCGTGCTCGCCGGTCGGTCGGACCCGGCGAAGAACTCGGTGAATGAGTCATCCTTGGGCGCCGGAAGGGGCTTCGGCACGTAGGTGCGCCGGGGGACCGCGCCACCCAGTTGCGCGCGACGCTCGAGCATGTACCGGATCTCTGGCGCATCGGCGCCGGGGTGGTAGTAGGGCGCCTCCTTGAGCTTGTCGTCCGGGATCGGCAGCTCCAGGCGGTCTCGGAAGATCTTCAGCTCGTCGGCCGTGAGCTTTTTGGCCTGGTGGGTCACGTTGCGGCCCTCGATGCCGGGGCCAAGCGTCCAACCCTTGACCGTCTTGGCCAGGATCACGGTCGGCGCGCCCTTGTGCTCAACCGCGGACGCGTACGCGGCGTACACCTTGCGGTAGTCGTGCCCGCCACGCCGGAGCTTCATCAGGTCGTCATCGGTCAGGTGCTCGACAAGCGCACGCAGGCGCGGGTCGCCACCGAAGAACTGATCGCGGATGGTGGCGCCGTCGCTGACGGCCATGCGCTGGTAGTCGCCGTCGAGCGTCTCGTTCATCCTGTTGAGGAGGATGCCGCCGCTGTCGCGAGCCAGGAGGTTGTCCCATTCGCGGGCCCAGATGACCTTGATCACGTTCCAGCCGGCCCCGCGGAAGACCGCCTCCAGCTCCTGGATGATCTTGCCGTTGCCGCGCACCGGCCCGTCCAGACGCTGGAGGTTGCAGTTGACGACGAACGTGAGGTTGTCCAGGCCCTCGCGCCCGGCGAGCCCCAGCGCACCGGTCGATTCCGGCTCGTCCATTTCGCCGTCACCCAGGAATGCCCACACGCGGGCGTGGCTCGTGTCGGCGATGCCGCGTGCGGCGAGATATCGGTTGAAGCGTGCCTGGTAGACGGCGGCCATTGCTCCCAGTCCCATGCTCACCGTTGGGAACTGCCAGAAGTCGGGCATGAGGCGCGGGTGCGGGTAGCTCGACAGGCCGAGCTCCGGGGTCAGCGCCTCGCGGCGGAAGTGGTCGAGGTTGTCCTCGCTCAGGCGTCCCTCAAGGAACGCCCGCGCGTAGATGCCGGGAGCGGCGTGGCCCTGGAAGTAGATCTGGTCGCCGGGGCCATCGTCGCTGCCGCGGAAGAAGTGGTTGAAGCCGACTTCGTACAGGCTGGCCGCCGATGCGTAGGTGGACAGGTGGCCGCCGATGCCCTCGAACTTCGTGTTGGCGCGCAGCACCATGGCCAAGGCGTTCCAGCGAATCATGCGCCGGATGCGCAGCTCCATGGCCTCGTCGCCGGGGAAGTACGGCTCCTGCTCCGGGCTGATGGTGTTGATGTAGCGCGTCTGGGTCAGCGTCGGCAGGCCCACCTGGAGCTGGCGCGCGCGCTTGAGCAGCTTGTAGATGATGAATCGCGCCCGATCGGGCCCTGCCGCTTCGACCACGCCATCGAGGGAATCAACCCACTCCTGCGTCTCTACCGGATCGATGTCCGGGAGCTGCTGCTTGAACTGGTCGAAGATCTCGTGGATCGGCTTCTGCATGTCAGGTCTATCGTACAGACCGCCAGGCGCCCGTGGGCTCACGCCGCTCCGGTGGTGCAACACCACCGCGCTCGTTGAGCGGTGACGCGCCGTGGCATCATCGGGCGAGCATGCGCACGATCTACCGAGCCGAGCCGCCCTGGCCGCATCGCGTGCTGGTCCTGGGTGGCGGCTTCGCGGGCGTTGAGACCGCGCGTCACCTGGAGAAGCTGACGCGGCGCCGCGACGACATCGAGGTCTGGCTCGTCAGCCGCGAGAACTTCAGTCTCTTCACGCCGCTGCTGCCGGAGGTCTGCTCCGGCATGCTGGAGGCGCGGCACTGCGTGACCGCGCTGCGCGCCCAACTACGACAGCCGAGCAGCTGGGCGGTCACCGCCGAGGTCGAGAGGATCGACCTGGAGGCGAGCCACGTGACCGTGATCGGGGGCGATGGCGACCTGCATCGGCTCAACTACGACAGCCTGGTGATCGCGCTGGGGGGCGAGACGGCCACCTTCGGCATCAAGGGCATCCACGAGTACGCGGTCGGAATGAAGACGCTGGCCGACGCGTTCGCTCTCCGCAACCGCATCATCGAGATGCTCGAGCGCGCCGAGCTGGAAAACGACCCGGAGGCGCGGGAAGCGCAGCTCACCTTCGTGGTAGGCGGCGCCGGTTTCAGTGGAGTCGAGACGGCCGGCGAGATCGAGGACTTCGTTCGCCGCGTCCGGCGGCGCTATTACCCGAAGATCGACGCGCAGGAGGTGCGTGGTCACATTATCGAGCTCAAGGACCGCGTCCTGCCCGAGATGCCGGTGGAGATGGGCGAATACGCCGCGAAGAAGCTGCGCCAACGCGGCTACGAAATCCACCTGGGGACACCGGTGAAGGAGGTGCGCGAGAACGGCGTCGTCATCGGTGACGGCCGGTTCATCCCGTCCCGCACGGTGATCTGGACCGGTGGCGTGCAGCCATCGCCGGTCGTGCGAGAGTCGGGGATCGAAGCGGACAGGGCCGGCCGCGCCGTGGTGAAGCCCACCATGCAGACGAGCCGCTCCGGGGTGTGGGCCATCGGTGACTGCGCGCTGATTCCGAAGGCCGAGGAGGAAGGAGCCTTCCACGCCCCGACGGCGCAGAACGCGGTGCGCGAGGCGAAGCGACTGGCACGCAATATCGTGGCATCCATTGACGGACGCAGTCACGACGTGCAGCCGTTCCGTTACCAGGTCATCGGCACGTTGGCGAGCATCGGTCATCGCACCGGCGTGGGAGTGGTGTTCGGGATCAGGGTACGGGGCTGGATCGCCTGGTTCATGTGGCGGGGCTACTACTGGAGCCGGGTGCCGGGCATCGGTGGCAAGGCGCGCGTGGCGCTCGATTGGCTCCTGACCTCACTTTTCGGCTCCGACCCGGTGCAGCTCAAGGTCGACTATCCCGGTGTGGGCGGCATGGGACCGTCCGGCACGCGGCGTCCGGCTCCGCGCTCGGTCGACCCGCGAGCCTGACCGTCGCTAGACTTGCCGGCGATGTCACGCGAGGAGCGGCGCCAGTACCAGCGCCAGATGAAGAACATGGAGCGAGGCGCGGCGTTGCCGCCCGCGGCTCGGGCGCGCGCCGAGCGCAATGCCGCCCGCCGCGACGCGCGCCGATCAAAGGCCGAACCAGCCGGAGCGCTGAGCCCCCGTTTCTGGGTGCGCTCAATCCTCATGGCGCTGGCCCTGGGATTCGTCGCCTTCAGCCTGCAATGGAGCAGCGGGATGCCGCGGGCGCTCTATATCGGGCTGGCCGTGGGATCGGTGGCCTTCCTCCTTCTGCTCGGGTTCCGGTTGTTCCAGCGTCGCGCAGCCAGCCGCTCCTGAGGCGGAGGGCATGCCGGGAGTCGATCTCCTCGTCGCGGTCGCGGTCGGGTACCTCATCGGCGCCATCCCGTCGGGCGTGCTCGTGGGCCGGCTGCGCGGCGTGGATCCTCGCACCTCCGGCTCCGGTCGGACCGGGACGACGAATGCGCTCCGCACGCTGGGCCCGCGCTGGGCGGCCGCTGTGGCGGTGCTTGACGTGGCCAAGGGCGTGGTGGCGGTGCTGGCCGGCAACCTGATCGGGCCCGGGCCGTGGGGCGGGGCACTCGCGGCGGTCGCGGCCGTGGCCGGGCACGTCCGGTCCATCTTCATCGGCTTCACCGGCGGTCGAGGTGCGGCCACCGGAGCCGGCGCCCTGTTCATCCTGGCCCCCGTTGCGATGGGCGTGGCGCTGGTCGAGTTCGCCTTGGTCGTGTGGCGCACGAGGCTGGTTTCGCTGGGATCGATCACGGCGGCCATCACCGTCGCGCTCGTCGCGGCGGCGCAGTACTGGGTGGGTTGGACGGGCCCGGAGGCGGCGTTCGGCGCCGCCCTCATCGGTCTGGTGGTGGTGCTCTCCCACGCCGATAACATTCAACGCCTGCTGACCGGCACCGAGCGGAGGATCGGCGATGGCTGAACGCTCGACCATTGCGACCCTGCCTAACCTGCTCGGCATCGGCCGCATCGTCGCGACCCCGATCATCGTGGCGCTGCTTCTCGTCGACGTGCCGGGCAGCGACCTCGCGGCGGGGCTCCTGTTCGCCGCCGCCGGTATCAGCGACTTCTTCGACGGCTGGATCGCCCGGTCCCGCAACCAGGTCTCGCCGCTCGGCGTGTTCATGGACCTGGCGGCCGACAAGGTGCTCGTGGCCGGCGTGCTCATCGCCATGGTCGAGGTCGACCTAGTTCCCACCTGGATCGCCGCAACCATCCTCATCCGCGAATTCGTGGTGCAGGCCGTGCGGCAGCTCGCCGCGGCGGAGGACGTGGTGATCAGCGCCCGAGCGCTGGGCAAGGCGAAGACGCTGACCACGCTCGCAGGCCTGGGGCTGCTCTTCCTGGCCGCCGATGCGATGACCGCCGGACCGATGGCGCCCACCGGCACCGGGCCGGCCCTCGAGCTGGCTGGCTTCTGGCTGCTGGTGCTGGCGACCGTGCTGACCGTCGTTTCGGGGTTGGCCTACCTGCGGGGCGCATGGCCGATCCTCATCGGCGCGAGCCGCGGCGGCGCTTGACCCGTGCCGCGGGTCAACGGACGGCGGACGCTGGGCTCTGATGCATTTCACCCGCACCCGCGGGTCAGATGACGTCGGAGCTCCCGAGGGTCCGTAGCTCAGCGGTCGTTTGACCCGTGGGACGGGTCGCAGTGGCGCACCGCACCGCACCGCACCGGCACCGCGCCCGTACCCCACCGCGCCGCACCACGAAGGTGGCTACTTGATGAGCTTGCGCTCCATCTGGCGCATGGCGATCCACATGCAGACGGCGAAGAAGACCACCAGGTAGGCGAGGTCCCATAGCTGCGCGGTGCCGACGCTGCCGGTCGAGAGCCCGCGGATCAGGCTGATGGCGTGGTAGAGCGGCGTGGCCTGCATGAAGACCTGGATCGGCAGCGGGTAGATGCTGATTGGGAAGAATGTGCCGCTGAACAGGAACATCGGCATCACGACGAGCCCCATCGGCACGTCGAAGTCGTTCACGGTGCGCAGGTACGAAGTCCCCGCCAGGCCGGCGGCGGCGAAGGCGGCCGCGACCAGCAGTGCCGCGGGCACGATCAACAGCCCCCACGGCGAGAGGATCAGGCCGGCGAACAGCATGATCACGAACATCGCAACCGCGTACAGCGCGGCGCGCATGAGGGCCCACATCATCTCGCCCAGGGCGATCTCGGTGATCCCCATCGGCGTGGCCAGCACGCCGTCGTAGATCTTCGCGAAGTTGAGCTTGAAGAAGACATTGAAGATGGTCTCGAACACGGCGCCGTTCATGGCCGCGGTGGCCAGCAGCGCGGGGGCCACGAACGCGGCGTAGGCCACGACGCGGCCATCGGTCAGGGTGACCTCCTGGATGATGGCGCCCAGGCCAAGGCCGATGCCGAGCAGGTAGAAGATCGGCTCGAAGACGCCAGACAGGATGATGATCCACTGGTGGCGGTAGAACATGATGTTGCGCTCGACCAGGCGCCGGGCGCGCCAGATGCGTTGCCAGGCAGTCGCTAGCGCGCCGGACGCAGCCGGCTGGGTCAACGTCGTCATCGGTCTAGTCGGCCATTCGCCTGGCGAGGTTGCGCTCCGCCAACCAGGCGCCGATGCCGAACATCAACAGCAGGTACCCCAGGTGGAGCGGCGCGGCGAGCGGGTCGAGCTGGTCCAGGATGGCGCCGCGGATGAGCTCCACGCCGTGGAAGAGCGGCGTCGCCCAGGCGACGACCTGCAGTTCGTCCGGCAGCTGCGTGAGGGGGAAGAACGTGCCGCTGAACAGGAAGAGTGGGTTGATGACGAAGCGGAAGATGGCGCTGAATCCGACGTCGTTCTTCTGCGTGGCCGTGAAGGCGATCAGGCAGGCGCTGAACGCGACCCCGACGAGGACGGCAACGGGGATGGCGAGAATGGCCATCGGCGAGCGCGGGATGCCGAAGAGGGCCAGGACGACGAGAAAGATGGTCGCCAGCGTGCCGATGCGGAACGCGCCCCAGGCCAGCTCCCCCCCAACGATGCTGCGGATCCCGACCGGGGTCGAGAGCATGGCTTCGTAGTTCCGGCCCCACATGATCTTGTTCATGATCGGGTAGGTCGACTCGAAGGTTGCCGTCTGCATGGCCATCGCGGCCAGCAGGCCGGGCCCCAGCCAATCGATGAATTCGACGCCGCCGAATGCCTCGAGGCTGGCTGGCGTCAGCAATGCGCCGATGCCGATGCCCATGGCCGTCAGGAACAGCACCGGCTGGAGGAAGCCGAAGGCCAGGGACCGATGCCAGAGGCGCTTGTAGACGAGCCAGTTGCGCTGCCAGACGCGGCCCGAAGCGGCGAGGACCGTCATCCGCCTATTCGACCAGCGAGCGGCCGGTCAGGCGCAGGAAGACGTCCTCCATGCTGGACCGGCGCACGAGCGCGCTCTCGACCGGGATCTTGCGCAGGTTGACCTGCTCCAGCGTGCGCTCGCCATTCTCCGTGTATAGCAGATGCCGATCCGGCAGCTCCTCGATCCGATCGGCCAGGCCGTCCAGTTGCCCGTTCAGCTGCCCGTTCAGGTCCTCACGCACCGCATCGGTGAACCGCAGCTCGAGCACTTCCTTGGTGGAGTGCTGATCGATCAGCTGTCGCGGAGACCCCTCCGCCACGATCTTCGCCTTGTCCATCACCACGAGGTGGTCGCACAGCTGCTCCGCCTCGTCCATGTAGTGGGTCGTGATGATCAGCGTCGCACCGCGTCGCTTCAGCTGGTACAGCCGCTCCCAGAGGAGGTGCCGCGCCTGCGGGTCGAGGCCGGTGGTCGGCTCGTCCAGGATGACGAGCTCCGGGTCGTTGATCAGTGCGCGAGCAATCGTCAGGCGGCGCTTCATGCCGCCGGACAACGGCTCCACCTGGTCCTTGGCGCGCTCGTCGAGCTGGACGAACTCGAGCAGCTCATCGGTCCGCCTGTTCGCGACGTCGCGCGGGATGTCGAAATAGCGCGCGTACATCTCCAGGTTCTCGCGCACGGTGAGCTCGGTGTCGAGGTTGTCGTGCTGCGGCACGACGCCCAGCTTGGCCTTGATCTCGCGCGCCTGGGTGCGCGGATCCATGCCGATGACGCTGAGCGTGCCCTCCGTGACCGGGCTGGAGCAGGCGATCATGCGCATGGTGCTCGTCTTGCCGGCACCGTTTGGCCCCAGGAAGCCGAAGGCCTTGCCGGGGCGCACGTCGAAGTCGATGCCATCCACGGCGGTGAAGCCGTTCGCGTAGCGCTTCGTCAGGGCGCGGGCATGGACAAGAGATTGCTGGCTGCTCATGGGCCTTGGCATTCTAGACTGATTCACGCCCGAAGCGCCAAGTTCGGGCCCTGGCGGGAACGATCCGCTTGCGCGGCGCCGCGCAGCGGCGCTATCCATGAACGGCAGGCTTGCCGCCTCGTCGCCCTCGCACGCCGCTCAGCGGCGGCTTAGGAGCGACCGCCCCGAAATTCAGGTTGGGTCTGCCCACCGCTCGCACCCGCTCCACCGGTCAGAGGCCGGCCGCGAGGGAGTCGGCACGGGGATCGGCGCCTCCCTGGTAGGAGCCGTCGGAGCGGCGACGGATCATCTGCGCCCAGCCCATGAGGGGCGTCCGCGGCTCGACCAGCTCCACCTTGTGGCCGCGCGCTTCGAGGGCGGCAACGACCGAGGCATCCACCCCATCGGATTCGATCTTCACCGGGCCCAATGGCAAACCGGCACCTTCCGTCTCGACCACCCACCGTGGCCGATCCACCGCTGCCTGCGGATCGAGCCCGTCATAAACCAGGCCCTGGACGAGCTGGACCATGGTCTGCGCCTGCCCGTCGCCGCCCATGGCGCCGAACGCGACCTCCGCCCGACCGTCGCGCAAGATCATCCCTGGCATCAGCGTATGGAGCGTGCGAGATCGGGGCGCCAGCGCGTTCGGATGCGCCGCATCCAACGAGAAGTACGCTCCGCGGTTCTGGAGCATGATCCCGGTCGAGCCGCCCATGATCCCGGAGCCGAAGCCCATGAAGTTCGACTCGATCAGGCTGACCATCATGCCGTCGGCATCGGCGGCGCACAGGTAGACGGTGCCTCCACCGGGCCGGTTGATCGGCTCGTGCCGATGCGCCCGGTCCGGCGACAACCTCGAAGCCATCCATGCCGCATGCTCAGACGACAGAAGGACCGATGGATTGGCCAGACCGCGGTCGGGATCGGCGATGCATCGGTCCCGTTCGCTCCAGGCGACCTTGAGCGCCTCGATCTGGGCGTGGAGGCGCTCGGCGGAGAGAGGCGCGCCCACCGGCCAGTCGAGGATGGACAGGACATTCAATGCCATCAGCGCCGTGACGCCCTGCGAGTTGGGCGGGGTGGTCGCGACCTCCACGTCTCGATACGGCGTGGAGATGGGCTCGACCCAGTCGCCGCGGTGGGCGGCGATGTCGTCGGCCGTCATGACGCCGCCGGCCGCACCGATGGCGCGAGCGATCTCCTCGCCGATCGCCCCGCCGTAGTAGGCATCGCGCCCACCCTCGGCGACGGTCCGCAGGGATGCGGCCAACAGAGGCTGCCGAAAGGTGTCTCCGGCGTCGCCGGCCCTCCCGAAGACGGCCCGCGCGGCGTCGTTGAAGCTCGGCATTGACGCGGCAATGGCGCGGGCATTGATGGCTGTCAACTCGTATCCGTCGTCCGCGGTGCGTGCGGCGGGCTGGAGCGCATCCGCCAGCGAGCGGCGACCGAATCGGTCCAGCAATTGGACCCAGGCGTCCACGGCGCCGGGGACGGTGATCGGCAGCGGACCGCGCGTCGGCATCTCGTCGTGGCCGGCGGCGCGAACGGCATCAATCGTCAGCCCGGCCGGAGAGCGCCCACTTCCGTTGAAGCCGTGGAGGTGCTGCTCGGCGGGATCCCAGACGAGCGCGAATGCATCGCCACCGATGCCGCATGCGTTGCAATAAACGACGGCGAGCATGGCGTTGGCGGCAATCGCCGCGTCGGCTGCCGTTCCGCCGGCGCCGAGCGCGTCGACGCCGGCGGCGGTGGCGAGTGGATGCGGCGTGGCGACCATGCCATGGGCTGAAACGGTGGTGGGCATCGGTCCCGACGGTAGCAGACAGAAACCTGCGCCTTGACAGTAGCAAGATTATCGCGATACTTGGCCACATGAAGGTCGCCGTCGTGGGCGCAACGGGATTCGTGGGGAGTCACCTTGTGCCGCACCTCGTCACCGCCGGCCACCGGGTCATCGCTGTCTCGCGCGGTGGCCGGCGCCTGGACGGCTGGAGGGAGGCCGTCGAGACGCGCGCCGCCGACGTGACCGACACGGGTCTGGGTGAGGCGCTGGCGGGTGCCGATGCCGTCGTCCACCTTGTCGCCATCCCGCGAGAGAGCGGAGGGCGAACGTTCGATGCGGTCAACGCGCGCGGCACCAAGCGCGTGGTAGAGGCGGCGGAGCGCGCCGGCGTGAATCGCTTCGTGCACGTGTCCGCCCTGGGCGTCATCGACGACCCGAAGCTCGCGTTCCTGGATTCCAAGTGGCGCGGCGAGCAGGCGGTTTGCTCATCGAGCCTCGACTGGGTGGTGCTGCGCCCTTCGCTCCTGTTCGGGGAGGGCGATGGCTTCTTCAACATCGTGAAGACGACGCTGCGGTGGTGGTCGCCGGGCATCGTCGTCATCCCGGGCAGGGGAGATGCCCGGTTCCAGCCGCTCTCGGTCGACGACCTCGCCATCGCCATCGAGAAGTCACTGACCGAGCCGGACCGTGCCGCATCGGTCTATGAGCTCGGAGGTCCGGAGCACGTGACCTACAACGAGATCGTGAACGAGGTCATGAGCGTGACCGGCATGAAGCGCCTCAAGCTCGGCATGCCGATCCCGCTCATCAGTGCCCTGACCGCCGTGACCGACAAGGTCCTGCCGATCTTTCCGGTCAGCCACGACCAGATCAGCTCGCTCCAGCGGCCGAACTTCACCGATCCGGACGCGTTCTTGCGCACATTCGGCCTGACTCCGCGGAAGCTCGACCTGGCATATCTGGCCTGACGAGTCGCGTCCAGTTTGTCGGCCAGATCGCGCCGGAACTCCTGCTCGGGCTGGGTCTGTGCATTGGACTGAACACCCATGAGCGTGAGCGACGCCTCGCGGCACACTTCGTGCGTTCGGGCGTTCATTGGACTGGACAATCCACGCCGGAGGGCGGGTTCCTGCGAATTCTGTCCATTCGATTGGACAACGACTTATGGGGTAGGCAGCGTGCGGCGGTAACGGACCTCCACGGGTTGGGCGCCGCCGAAGTCGTCGACCTGGCTGGCACCGTCGGGCCTCCAGCCCAGGCGCTCGTAGAAGGCCCGGCCATCGGCGTTCCGCTCGAAGACCCAGAGCAACAGCTCCCGAACGTTGGTCGGGCGCCAGAAGTCGTCCACGGCCGCCATCAACGCGAAGCCGATTCCCTGCCGCCAGGCCGCCGGGTCGACGTAGACGGTGTAGACCTCGGCCCGGCCTTCGGGCGACAGGTCGTCGTCTCGGACCGGGCCCGTGTGGGCGAAGCCGCGCACCGCATCGGTCTCATCCTGCGCGACGAAGGTCGGAGCATCCGCGTGCGCGGCCGGACCGATGCGGGTGCGCCATTGCGCCGCCCGCGCCGCAGCGTCCAGCCCGCCAAGGAAGTCCGCGGGCAGGATGTGCGCGTAGGCCTGCCGCCAGGCGGCAATCTGGATTCGGGCGATCGCCTCCGCGTCGTCGGCCTGTGCCAGACGGATGCGCGTCACTCGCCCCAGGTCTCTCCGGGCTCCAAGGCGACGACCTCCGCCGAGGTGTGATCTCGCAGCTCCTCGGGTGTGCCAGACAGGATCGGGAAGGTGCCGTAGTGGACCGGGATGACCAGCGACGCACCGATGAGGTCGAGCGCCATGCCGGCGTCACGCGGACCCATGGTGTAGTGCCCGCCGATGGGCAGCACCGCGATCTCCGGGTGGTGCCGCTCGCGGACGAGATTCATGTCGCCGAAAAGGTCGGTGTCGCCCGAGTGGTAGACGGTGGTGCCGTCCTCGAACTCGATGACCCAGCCCCAGCAGCCGAGGTCGCGCGTGACCTGGTCGCTGCCGGTGCCGAGCGTCGCGCCGCCGGTGTGGTCGGCATGCACCATGGTGAAGCCGATGCCGGCCGCCTCGAAGCGTCCGCCCTTGTTCATGCCGGTGGCCTGGATCCCGCGCGCGCCCAGCCAGACGCTCATCTCGTGCGAGCCGATTGTGGCCGCGCCCTCGACGCTCGCCAGCTCCACGAGATCGGCGCAGTCGTCGCCGACGTGGTCGAAGTGACAGTGCGTGGGTGCCACGACGCTCACCTTTTCGGCCGTGCGGTACGCGTCGGCGTAGTTCGGCGCGCCGGTCCATCGGTCGACCCAGATCCAGGCGTCATTCGGCGATCGATACAGGACGCCGCCGTGTCCCAGACGGGTGATGCGCAGGTTCGCCATCGGTTCCTCCTTCGCTTATGTGCCGATCCTATCCGCAGGACCGATGCCCCGACAGCGCAACGCTAGTGGCGGGCGGGACCGCTAGGGAAGCATCGCCGCTCAGCGGCGATATCGACGTACGCGCGAACGATGTGGCCGCCGGCGGCCCGATCTGGCTCCTTCACGCCCAAGCAACGCCGCCCGGAGGCGCTACGGCCGAACAATGGCCCTGGGCACGCGCCGCGTGTCAAGTTAGCGCCGCTCAGCGGCGCCGCTGAATTGAGCGTCATGTGCCGTTGCTCAGCTCGGGATGAGGAGGCGGCCGGCCTCCGCGATCCGACGCATCCAGGGCAGCTCGCGCGCGACGGTCGTCTCCGGACCGTGGCCCGGAAGCACTCGAGCCGCGTCCGGAATCTCGCGCGCCAGGCGAGTCAGCGAAGCGACCATCTGCTCGTCGTTGCCGCCTGGAAGATCGGTCCGTCCGTAGGAGCCGGCGAACAGGACGTCGCCCGAAAGGAGCAGACCAAGGCGCTCCTCGAACAGGCAGACCGACCCCTCGGTGTGGCCGGGTGTGTGCAGGATGTCGAAGACCAGGTCGCCGATGCGGAGCTGCTCGCCCTCGTTGAGTTCGTGGCTGGCGACGACGGCCTCGATCTCGAATCCGTAGTTGTTCCTGCCATCCAGCCGATGGGCGTCGTCGGGATGAATGGCCAGCGGTGCGCCTGATGCCCGCATGAGCGGCGCATTGTCGAAGATGTGATCGATGTGCCCATGCGTATTGGCGATCAGGTGCAGCTTCAGCCCATTGCCGGCGATTCGCTCCATCAGCGCCCGGGCGGCGCCCATCCCCGGATCCAGGACGAGCGCATCGGTCGAGCGGCCGTCCCACACGAGGTAGGCGTTCGTCTGCCACGGTCCGAACGGCCCGACCTCGAGTCGGACGCCATGGTCGGGGTCCTCCGCGGGAGCGGCTGCCCGCTCGACGACGGTCTCATCGGTCATTGCTCTCGCACACCTGCCGGTCCGATGACGCCTGCCGCACCCTCGGCCATTCGCAGCCCGAGGTGGGCGGCGATCTGTTGCGCGAGCTCGTCCTCGACGGCCTCCATCGGCACCGGAGAGCCGAGCTCTCGGGCCAGCGAGGTGACCTCCTTGTCAGCGATGCCGCACGGGATCACCTCGTCGAACCATTTCAGGTCCGTGTTGGCGTTGAGCGCCAGGCCGTGGGTCGTGACACCGCGCTTCACGCGCACGCCGATGGCAGCCAGCTTGCGCTCGCCCGCTACCCAGATTCCGGGAAGGCCATCAAGGCGACCGGTGGTGACGCCGAACGCCGCCGCGGTGCCGACGATCGCGGCCTCTAGCGCGCGGACGTACCGGCGCAGGTCGAGCGGATCTCTGAGCTCGACAATGGGATAGGCGACGACCTGGCCCGGCCCATGGAAGGTGATGTCGCCGCCGCGGTCGATGCGGATCAGCTCGGCGCCGATCTCGCGCAATCGCTCCGGCGTCGCCAGCAGGTTCGAATCCTTGCCTCCACGCCCGATGGTGTAGACGGGGAAGTGCTCGAGCAGGAGGAGCCGGTCGCCGATGCGCCGACCGCGACGCTGCTCGGCGAGCTCGTCCTGGAGCTCCCACGCTGGCCGATAGGGGACCGTGCCGAGACGATCGACGGTGAGGATGCCGCCGTGCGCGGCGAGCAGCGGATACTCGTCGCTGGCGGGAAGGTGGGGGGCGGTTGGATCAGGCCGCTGCCGCCGCGCTGGCGGGTCGTCGATCGGAGGCGCGCTGATGTCGCGGAACGTGCTCATCGAGCGACCGGACGTCGCGGGTCGTCATTCGTGCACGTCGTGCACGCTAGGCAAGCGGGTCTCCCCGTCCCGGTCTGTTCAGGGCGCGAGCTGAGCGTGAATCGGCGTCGGGCACCCGTCCCTTGCTCGCCTAAGGGTCGCGTGGTGCGCAGGTGACGACATCTGAGCCGGTTGCCCCGCACAACGGTCACCTGGCGCGCGGATGCCGACGACGGGTGCGTTCGCGGCGGGGGACGCATCGGTTTCAAACGGCGGCGGCCGTCTCGCGACCGGGGACCTGCTCCGCCGCGTGGTAGCTGGATCGCACGAGCGGCCCGGACTGGACATGGCGGAAGCCCATCTCCTTACCCGTGCGTCGCAGTGACATGAATTCAGCGGGGGTGTAGTACTTCACGAGCGGCAGGTGTTTGGCGGATGGACGCAGGTACTGGCCGATGGTGAGGACATCGACATCGGCCTCGCGCAGGAGACGCATGGCCTCGATGATCTCGTCCCAGGATTCGCCGAGGCCGAGCATCATGCCGGTCTTGGTGACCATGGCGTCAAAGCCGATCTCGGTCGCGACCGCGCGACTATGGGTGAGCACGGAGACGGACCGATCCCAGCGCGCGCGCCGACGCACGGGCTTCTGGAGACGGGGGACGGTCTCGACGTTGTGGTTGAGGATGTCGGGCTGTGCCTCGACGACGGTGCGGATGTCGTCGGGACGCCCGTTGAGGTCGCTGATGAGGACCTCGATGCTGGTGGAAGGGTTCTCGAGGCGGATCTGGCGGATCGTTTCGGCCACCATCCGCGCGCCGCCGTCGGGCAGGTCGTCGCGGGCGACCATGGTGACGACCACGTGCTGGAGTCCCATGAGCTTCGTCGCCTCGGCGACGCGGCGCGGCTCGTCGTGGTCGGTGACCGGCGGGCGGCCGGTGTCGATGGCGCAGAAGCCGCAGTTCCGGGTGCAGACGCTGCCTAGGATCATGAAGGTCGCCGTGCCGAGCGCCCAGCACTCCCCGATGTTCGGGCAGCGGGCCTCCTCGCAGACCGTGTTGAGCGCCTCACTCCGGAGGACCCGCTTGGTCCCTGCGTACGTGCTCCCGGCACCGATACGGACCTTCAGCCACTCCGGCCGCCGTCCGCCGGGACCCGCGTTCTCTGGCATCGGGTCGCCGGGCGCGAGCAGGCCGCCATCGGTCTGGGGGCCGCCGGGGTACATCACCTCTGACGGCGATGCGTGGCCGCCGCTCGGGTTGGATACGACGTTGAGCTCGCCCAGTGAGCTGAAGTCCGGGCGGGCGGTGTTCGGGGCCATATGCCAAGTCTAACGAACGACCTGACGAATGCGCTTGCCGCGGAGGGCGGGAGCGATCTAGCGCGTTCGGCGCGCTGCCAAGGTGCGATACCCAAGGAAGCCGAGAGAGCCGACCACGAGCAGAGCCAGGATCGGCGCCATGGGAGTCGAATCCGTGGAGCCGTCTTCGAACGTCGTGTTCGGGAGCAGGTTTGCCACCGGCGTCGGCGTTGGCGGCCGCAGCAGCGGCGAAGTTGTACACGTGCAGCATGACCATGCCGTCCGCGTCGTTGGTGATGTTGAGCCGGATCACGCCGTTCGATGCCGAGACGAGCGTCGCGTCATCGCCGGTTCCCGGCGTGAAGCGCAGCGCGCCGAACGAGAATCCGGCCGGCGGAGCGGTCTCGGTGATCGTGACCGTGCCATCTGAGTTCACCGTGAACGCATAGTGGCTGAGATCCAAGCAAACATTGTCGTTAAGGGTGCCGTTGCGGTTAGCGTCATACATGACGTCGTCCTCGCACAGCGCGGTCTGGGTGAAGGCGCCATCGGTCGAGAGAGTCTTCGCCGTGTCGATGTTGCCACCGACGGTGAATTCGAAGGTTGAGGTGCCACCCGCGACTGCCCCGGGTGTCTGGGTATTGCCGGGACGCACCACGGTCGGGCATTCGAGGACCGTCTCGACGGTCTTCCCGAACGCCGCATTCGGCGTGGTCGGATTCGTGGCTGCCCTTGCCTCCACGGCCAGGAACTGGGCGGCGGTGTTCACCTTGGCGCAGTTGTGCTTCATCACCATGATATTGACCGGCTTGAACCACACGATCGTGATCGATGATTTGATGGTGGCGTCGGCGCAGCCGTTGCCCTCCGGATCCAGGCAAAAGACGACCGTCTGCGTCCCGGGCACCTGGCTGTTGAGCCGGGCGAGGTACTCGAAGTCACCCATGGCGCCGGTCTCCTGATAGCCGCTCAGCGTGCATCGCGTTCCGCTGTTGGTGGCCGTCTTGGGGCCCGCTCCATCGGGATCCGGGCAGCCGCTGATGACGCCGACGCCGGAGGAATCGAAGCTGACCTGCGCGTCGACATCGAAGCCGAGAGCGTCGAAGAGGCACGCGTCGTTGTGGACGTTATTGGCGGTGCTTCCCGCTGGGCTCACCTGCTGCGTATCGGTTTGGTCCGGCGTCTCGCAGCTCGAGTTAGCATTCACGTTCGGATTGGCGGTGGCAGCCCCCGCATCAGGGTGGATGTAGGAGGATGCCGTGGCGGCCGGCGCCGTCGATACCGCGAGCTGGCCGCGCACGGCGCCCCCGGGGAACTCGGCGTTATGGACGTTGACGTAGTAGTTCTGTGGGTTGGCCTCGATGTCGGCGAGGAGAAGGGCCGGGGTGGCGAAGTCACCGTCTGCGGGGACGAGGACGTAGTCGCCCGCATCGGCGCAGTCATTGCTCGTGTATGGGCCCGCTGGGGCTGAGCTTGCCGTGGGGCTCGTCTTCGGCGTGGTGCACGCGCTCGTGGGTGTCCCCGCCAGTGCGCTGGTGGCGGTCTCTCTGTTCCATCTGTCGAGCGCAGCGCGGTCCAGCGTCGTCTCGCGCGACCTGCGCACCAGCGACCTCGACGCCGATGGGTCCGACG
>JACDBS010000144.1 GCA_013694795.1 Chloroflexota bacterium
CAGCTCGGCGAGGCGGCGGCCGCCGGCGCCACTCGGGTCTCCACCCTTCTCACGACCGCGCTGGCGCGGTCGGCCGCAGAGTCAGTGTCGCTCGCCGCCGTGGCCCGGTAGGCAGTCTGTGAGGAACGTGGATTGAAGATTCTCGTCGTGGGCGGTGCCGGGTACGTGGGCTCCACGAGCGTCGAACGCTTCGTCGACACGGGCCACCAGGTGGTCGTCTACGACAACCTGTCCAGCGGCCACGCCGCGGCGGTCCCGGAGGGCGCGCGGCTGGTGGTGGGCGATGTCGCCGATACCCACCGACTGGCCGAGCTGCTGTCCGACGGCGTGGACGCTGTTCTCCATTGCGCCGCCCGTTCACTGGTCGGCGAGTCCATGACCGATCCGGGCCTCTACTACCGCACCAACGTCGCCGGTGGCGTGGCGCTTCTGGAGGCGATGCGCGAGGCCGGCGTCACGCGGCTGGTCTACAGCTCCACCGCCGCGGTCTACGGCGAGCCGCGCCGCGTGCCGATCGCCGAGGCGGACCGCACCGAGCCGATCAACCCGTACGGCGCCACGAAGCTGGCGTTCGAGGGCGCCATGCGCTGGTTCTGCGCGGCGCACGACTTTCGTGCCATCAGCCTGCGCTACTTCAACGTTGCAGGCGCCACCGAGCGCAACGGCGAGGACCACGACCCGGAGACGCATCTCCTGCCGCTCGTGCTGCGCGTGGCCGCTGGCGGGGCGACCCACGTCCAGATCTACGGCCAGGACTACCCGACGCCCGACGGGACCTGCATCCGTGACTTCATCCACGTCCGCGACCTGGCCAACGGTCATCTGCTGGCGCTCGAGGCGACCGGTGAGGGCGATGCCTCGCTCGAGGTCTACAACCTCGGTTCGGCGGCGGGCTTCAGCGTGCGGGAGGTGGTCGAAGCCGCTCGTCGCGTCACCGGGCGTGCCATCCCGGCTCGCCCCATCAAGCGACGGGTCGGGGACCCTCCGGTGCTGGTGGCCTCATCCCGCCGCGCGCGCCGCGAGCTGGGCTGGCAGCCCAGTCACTCCACGCTGGAGCACATGCTGGCCGATGCCTGGGCCTGGCGAGAGGCGCATCCCGCCGGTTACGCCGATGCGTCGTCGAACGGCGCAGGCCGGCTGAGCGCCGAGGAGAAGGTCGCCGCGTCAGCCGGTTGACGGCTCTCCGGCTGCGCACGGCGCACATCGGCCGTAGAAGTCGAGCCGTGCGTCATCGATCCGGAATCCGGTGTCCGCGGTCACGCGCTCCGCGATGGGGGTGACGTAGTCCTCGTCGATGTCGGTGACACGTCCGCATCGGTCACAGGCGAGGTGGTGATGGTGCTCCGGGCGGCAGGCGACGTAGCCGTAGACATGCCCGTCCTGCTCCAGCCGCCGGGCCACGCCGGACGCCACCAGCGCCTCGAGCGTACGGAAAACGGTGGCGCGCCCGATCCGCGGCTGACGATGTCGAAGGTGGTCGTACAGGTCACCGGCGGTCACCTGCCGACCGATGCTGCCGAGGGCGTCGGCCACCACGAGCCGCTGGTGGGTGACGCGCTCGCCGGCGTCACGCAGGCGATCGGCTATCGAGCTTGCGGTCAATGTCCCCCCACCACGCCGGCGAAGACGGAGAAGGCGTAGATGGCTGCCACGCCGGCAAGCGTGGCGGCCACGACCCAGCGGGATCGGTCGTTGCGGTGCGCCTCTGGCAGGAGCTCCGCGGCACCGATGTAGAGGAAGAACCCGGCGAAGACGGCAAGCATCCCGCCCAGGACCATGTCGGGCAGCGGCAGCAGGAGCCCCACGATGACGCCGATGACCGGCGCGATGGCCACGAGCGCGACCCAGCGGTAGATCTCGTTGCGAGGCGTGCGGCTGGCGAGCAGCAGGCTGACGATGCCGATCCCATCGCTGAATCGGTGCATCACCACCACCACCGCGATTACCAGGCCCAGGCCGCCGCCGATGGCTAGGCCGGCTGCCAGCGCGACGCCGTCGAGGAAGCTGTGCAGGCTCATGCCCAGGCTGCCGATGAAGCCGATGTGACGATGCGCCTCATCGCCGTGATCGAGTTCGGCCGCCGTCTCATGCCCGACGTGCAGCGCGGTCAGCTTTTCCACCGCGTAAAACGCCAGGAACCCCACCGCGGTGAAGATCATAGCCAGGTCGAGCGAGCCGCCCAGGTGCTCCACGCTCTCGGGGATGAGGTCGAAGTACGCCGCGCCAATCCTGATTCCGGCACCCACCGCGATGATCAGCCCGACATGGCCGACGGCACGCAGCGCAAGGAAGCCGCCGAACGCGGCCGAGGCAAAGGCACTTGCCGAGACCAGGAGAACGGTAAGCGGCATGGATCAGCTCCGAAGCTCAATGGGAGAGAACGATACTCAGTATCATATAGAGGCAGGCCACAGCGTCAAGTACATGAGCGTCCCGTGGTAGCATCGCCACCAGCGGAGTGCCCCGCGTGAACGAGGGCGCAATGCCCTCAACGCGCCCCCGGCGCCGGTGCGGGCCCGATGTCGGGAACTCGCCACCGAACATCCCTCCCGGAGTTTCCGCTTGCCCGATACCAGGACCCCTCGCGCCGGCCCCCGTCGGCGACGCACCGCCGCCCCAGCCGATACGGTCGCCATCGGGGTCGAAACCGACGACCACGCTCCGTCCGAACTGGAGGCCGCGGTCCTCGCCGCCGCAAGCGGGTACCGCTTCGGCGAGATCGAGGTTCCCGCCACCATCGCCCGCGCCCTCGAGAGGATGGGATTCACCGTGCCGACCGAGGTGCAGGCGCGCGCCATTCCGCCGCTGCGCCGGGGAGAGGACCTCATCGGCCAGGCGCAGACAGGGACGGGCAAGACGGCCGCCTTCGGCATCCCCATCGTCGAGAAGATCGAGCCATCGAGCGCTCACGTCCAGGCCCTGGTGCTCACGCCGACCCGTGAGCTGTGCGTCCAGGTGACGGAGGAGATCGCCCGCATCGGCCAGTTCCGTGGCGTCCGCACGGTGGCCATCTACGGCGGCTCGTCCATGGACAAGCAGGTCGAGGCACTCAAGCGCGGGGCGCAGGTCGTGATCGGCACGCCGGGGCGCGTGCTCGACCTCATCCGGCGCGGCGAGCTGCGGCTGGACCGCGTGAACACGGTGATCCTGGACGAAGCGGATCGGATGCTCGACATGGGCTTCATCGTCGACGTCGAGACGATCCTGTCCCGTTGTCCGCGCCAGCGGCAGACGGCGCTCTTCAGCGCCACCATGCCATACGCCATCTTGCGCATCTGCGACCGCTTCATGAAGCACGATCCTGCCCATGTCACCGTGCGCCCCGACCTGCGGACGGTCGAGACGGTGCGCCAGCTCGTGTATTTCGTCGCCGAGCAGGACAAGGTCAAGGCGCTCATCGAGCTGACCGATCAGTTCGGCTTCGACCGCCTGCTCGTCTTCAGACACACCCAGATCGGGGTCGACCGGCTGGCCGTCACGCTGGCGCGGCGCGGCAAGAACGTCGCCGGCCTGCACGGCGGGCTCTCGCAACGCGAGCGCGACCGCACGCTGGCCGCGTTCAGGGCCGGCAAGATCCAGTTCCTCATCGCCACGAACGTCGCCAGCCGTGGCCTGGACATCACCGACCTGCCGTACGTCGTCTCGTACGACATCCCGGAGGATGCCGATACGTACGTGCATCGCATCGGCCGCACCGGGCGCGCGGGCAAGGAGGGCACCGCCATCACCTTCGTCGGCGAGTGGGACCTCGACGCCTGGGAGTCGATCAGGGCGGAGGTCGGCGCCACGGTTGAGGAGGGCGAGCTCGACCTCTATTCGGCCGGCGGCGGCTGACCTCCCACATGCCCGAACCGGTCGCCGCGCAGCGCGCCACCGCCGCGAATGCCGAGGTCCGCAGCGTCGACTGGCTGTTCGAGCCTTTCTGGCCGGGCGGGCGGGTCATGGCACGCGTCGATCGGGGCCGGGTCACGCTCACTGACGACATTGGACAGCCCTGCCCTCCCGAGCTGAACGAGGCGGCCGAAGTCCTGGGAGCGGCGGTCCGAGCCGAACAGGCCGTCGTTGACGGCGTCTGGACGGCGCAGCCCTTCGTCGCCACGCCGGATCCGCTCGCGGCTGAGCGGCGGCGCGCCTTCGTGGCGGTCGATCTCGTCGCGCTGGACGGTGAGCCCCTGTACGACGTGCCGTTTGGTGAGCGCCGGCGCCTGTTGGAGTCGGTCATCGACGAAGGCATCCAGGTCAGGCTCAGCCCGGCGGTGAAGCTCCCGCTCGGCGGATGGCTCATCGGATGGCGTGCGAACGGATTCACCCATTACGTCGCCAAGCACGTGAATTCGCGCTACCTCCCCGGCGAGCCCAACGAGGACTGGCTGAAGCTCGTCATCCGGACCGAAACGTCGCCCGGCCTCATGGGTCGCCTGGTCGGCACCCGCGATCGCATCCATCGCATCCGCGACTGACGCCTCATCGGCTCGCGTCGTTGCGTCGCCGCGGTCGTTGCACCGGGGGAAGGGAGCGAACATCCCCCGGCTCGACTTCGTTGTCGTTCATGCATCACGCGCACGCAAGGCAATCCCAGGCGGGCTGGCGGCCGATGCGCGCGCTCATCCCGCCCTAACCGACGGCCTGCGCGTCGCCTAGCGTGCAGCTCATGATGATGTGACGAAATATCGTCGCCGGAACGCCGCAGCGAGCCGGGCGTCAACGCCTCAACGCCTCAACGCTTCCAGGCGCACGGGGGCGCAGAGGCGGAGTTGGGCGGTAACGGCACGCGTGCTACCATCGAGACCCCCGAGCTCCCACCCGCCGTGCACGCCCGAGGAGGCTCGTCCTGACGTCCAAACCAGCCGCAGGCGCGACGTCGGCGCTCGACGCCGATGGACTGGCCGAAGTCAGGCGCGTTGGCAACGCCGACCTGATGGTGGGGATACCCTCGTTCGGTAATGCGGAGACCATCGGCTATGTCGTGCGCGCTGCGACGGCCGGCATGGTCCAGTACTTTCCCGACCTCAAGCCGATCTTGGTGAACTCCGACGGCGGCTCGCCCGACGACACGCCTCACGTGGCCGTCAGCACCGAGAGCCCGGACTACCTCGAGAAGGTCATCCTGATCAGTCCCAAGCACAAGCTCCAGCGCATCAGCTTCACGTACCAGGGGACGAGCGGAAAGGGCACCGCGGTGCGCGCGCTGTTCGAGGTGGCACGCGAGCTGAAGGTCAAGGCCATGGTCATGGTCGACTCCGACCTGCGCAGCATCGTGCCTGAATGGGTCGAGCTGCTGGCCGGACCGATCCTGAAGGGCGGCTACGACTTCGTGGCGCCCCTGTACGCGCGCTACAAGTACGACGGCACCATCACCAACAACATCAGCTACCCGCTCACCCGCGCGCTGTACGGCGCGCGCATCCGTCAGCCCATCGGCGGCGACTTCGGTGTCTCCGGCGACCTCGTGGCCCGCTACCTGGAGCTCGACACGTTCGACGAGCTGGCCGCGCGATTCGGGATCGATATCTGGATGACGCACTCGGCCATCAACGAGGGCTTCGCCGTGTGCCAGGCGCGCCTGGGCGCGAAGATCCACGACGCCAAGGACCCCGCGTCCGACCTGGGACCGATGTTCCGGCAGGTGGTCGGGACGCTATTCAGGCTGGCCGGCCACTACGAGGACCGTTGGCTGCGGGTCCGAAGCTCGCACCCGATCCCCGAGTACGGCTTCGAGCGGGTGGTGGCACCCGAGCAGATCAGGGTCAACCACGCCAAGCTCATCGACAACCTGGAGCAGGGCCGGATTGCGCAGCGGGACGCCTGGGCCGAGATCCTCAGTCCCGAGCAACTGGAGCGGGTCATGTCGCTCGAGCTGGAGGGCGATCCGGCGAATTTCCACTTCAGCGCGGAGCTGTGGATTCGGTGCCTGTATGACGCGCTCGTGGCCTTCAACCGTCCCGGGGCGGACCGCGAGCGGCTGCTGGCGGCGCTGACGCCGCTCTATTTCGGACGCACCGCCGGCTTCATCAGCGACACGCTCGACATGACCACCGACCAGGCGGAGCGCGTGATCGAGGACCAGGCGCGCCAGTTCGAGGAGCTCAAGCCGTACCTCGTCACGCGCTGGAGCGAGATGCGCGCCGACGGGACGGAGGGCTGATGGCGGCCGCGCGGCGCAGGACCCCCTATCGCATCCTCCTGCCGCTGGCGAATCCCCGGACGGCGCGCGACCTCGTCCGTATCGGTGCCGGCGTTGCCAATGGGCGGCCGACCGAGATCACGGCGCTCGGCATCGTGGAGGTGCCGGAGGGGGTCAGCCTATCAGAGGGCGCCACGCAGGCCCGCACCTCGCGCCGGCTCCTGCAGCGGGTGCTCGCCTTCGGCGACGAAGAGGGGGTCGAGCTTCGGACCCTCGTCCGCATCGGTCGCCATGCCGCCGACGGCGTGATCGAGGCGGTCGGCGAGGAGGGCTCCGACCTGGTGATCTTTGGCTGGGGCGGTCCGCCGACAGCATCGCAGGCGGCCCGCGCCGACGCGGAGGCGACCGAGATGGCCCTGGCCGGCCACCGAACGTCGGTGCGTCCGGTGTTCTCGCCCACCATCGACGCGGTGGTCCGCGAGTCGCCATGCGATATCGCCGTCGTCAAGCAGCGCGGCCTGGACCGGGTCAGCTCGATCCTGGTCCCGGTGCGCGGCGGACCGCACGCCGAGTTGGCCATGCGCATCAGCCGCGACCTGGCCAGGCGCTTCGGTGCGAAAATGGTCGTCCTGCACGTGGTGCCGAAAGGTGTCGGTGAGCGCGCCGTCGAGCGGGAGCAGTCGGCCGTGAACGCGTTCGTGAAGGAGAACGCCGGGTCGCGCCGCGCGACCGGGCTCATCCGCGAGGCGACGAGCGTGCGCCAGGCGATCATCAGAGAGGCAGCCAACCACGACCTGGTGGTGATGGGCGCATCGGCCCAACCGACGAACGCCAGTCCGGACGGCCGCTACCTGTTCGGCACCCTCGCCGAATCGGTGGCCAGCAAGGCGAAGCCAACGGTCATCGTGGTCAAGACGAAGCAATCGGTGGGCCTCGCCACGTTCGAGGAGCTGCGCGCCAGCGAAGGCACCCTGGCCCATGCCGACGCATTCGTGGAGCGCAGCCGATCCCTCCCGGTGGTGGTCGACAAGTGGTTCGCCGAGAACACCTTCCACGCCCACGAATTCAGTGAAATCCGCAAGCTCGTTGCGCTCAAGGAGCGGCACAACCTCACCATCAGCCTGGGGCTGCCGGCGCTGAACGAGGAGAAGACCATCGGCACGGTCATCAAGCGCGTGAAGGGCGCCCTGATGGACCGCGTGCCGCTCATCGACCAGATGGTGTTGATCGACTCCGATAGCGAGGACCGCACGGTCGAGATCGCCACCGAGCTGGGCGTGCCGGTGTTCAAGCACGCCGAGATCCTGCCCGAGACCGGAACGCATCGCGGCAAGGGCGAAGCGCTCTGGAAGAGCCTCCACGTCCTCGACGGAGACATCGTGGCCTGGGTCGACACCGACATCAGCAACATCCAGCCGCGCTTCGTGTACGGGCTGATCGGGCCGCTTCTGGTGGAGCCGAAGATCCTGTACGTCAAGGGCTTCTACCAGCGGCCGATCCGCTCCGGTGACACGCTCCATGCGGAGGGCGGCGGCCGCGTGACGGAGCTCATGGCGCGCCCGCTCATCAACCTCTTCTTCCCCGAGCTGTCGGGCATGATCCAGCCACTGTCGGGCGAGTACGCCGGGCGCCGCGAGCTGCTCGAGAGCCTGCCATTCTTCACCGGCTATGCCGTCGAGATCGGCCTGCTCATCGACATCCTCGAGCACGCCGGGATCTCCGCCCTGGGCCAGGTCGACCTGGAGCGGCGCATTCACCGCAACCAGTCGCTGCCCAACCTGTCGCAGATGGCCTACGTCATCCTCCAGGGCGCCATTCGCAAGCTCGAGGAGCGCCACCGGATCGAGCTGTTGACCGAAGTGGGACGTGGCATGAAGCTGATCAACACCGGCAAGGACCACTTCAGCCTCGAGGTGCGCGAGATCGGCGACGAGATCCGTCCGCCGATATTGACCATTCCCGCCTACGTCGAGCGGCGCAGGGCACTCAAGGTGCGTTGACCGTCAGCTGGCGGCTCGGCCCGGCTTCTCCGAGGCGTCCGCGCTCTCTTCGGCTGCCCGCGCGTTGACGCGCGGAGCGCGAGCCAGCACGACCCGGTTGCGGCCCTGCCGCTTGGCTCCATACAGTGCGCGGTCCGCGCTCTTGAGCAGCGCCAAGCGGTCGTGGCCGTGCAGCGCCGTGGCGGCCACACCCAGGGATGCGGTGAACTTCCCGTACCGCCCCAGCCCGACCTCGACGGAGCTGTGTTCCACGGCGGAGCGGATCCGTTCCGCGACTTCGGCGGTGGCCTCCTCGTCCGCGTCGCGCACCGCCACCACGAACTCTTCGCCGCCGTAGCGGGCGAGCGTGTCCGAATCCCGCAGCACGGTCAGTGCGGCGCGTGCAAAGACCCGCAATGCCTCGTCGCCGGCGGGGTGCCCGTGCGTGTCGTTGAAGTCCTTGAAATGGTCCAGGTCGATCATGATCAAGCCGAGCGACTGGCGCTGGCGCCGGGCGGTGTCGAGCTCCTTCCCCCAGATATTGCGAACCGAGTGTTGCCATCAGACACCATGAGGTAGCAGCCTCCCATGGCCCATTCGTACCGGGCAGCCGTCTGATCGGCGCGGGGAGGGGCAACCCATAAGATGGAACCATGCAATCGCCGCTGACTGTCGTCGTCGCGCCCGACTCCTTCGGAGGCTCACTCGACTCCGTCGCCGTAGCCGCCGCGATTGCCGCCGGCTGGAGCACCGTCCGGCCGAATGACGTCATCCTTCGGCGGCCTATGGCCGACGGAGGCGAGGGCACCCTGGCCGCGGTGGCCGATGCGCTTGGTGACGCCGCCGACCTGCGGTCGATCGGGACGACGGATGCGCTCGGCCGGCCGATCAGCGCCGACTGGCTGCTCGTGGACGAGGGGCGCGGCGCCTTCATTGAGATGGCCGCGGCGTCGGGGCTGGCCTGGTTGGCGGCGGATGAGCGGACGCCCACGAACGCGCTCCTGGCCTCCACGCGAGGAACGGCTGACCTGTTGCGCGGCGCTCTGGACGCCGGAGTAGAGCGCATCACCATCGGGTTGGGTGGATCGGCCTCGACCGACGGCGGCAGCGGGCTGCTGCGCGCCCTCGGTGTCCGGCTGCTCGACGCGGACGGAGCCGATCTTCCCGACGGCGGCGGGGCCCTCGTGCGGCTGGATCGGGTTGATGCCGGCGGCCTGGATCCGCGACTCGCGAACGTGTCCTTGGTGATCGCCTCCGACGTGACCAACCCTCTCTGTGGACCGCGCGGTGCTGCTGCCACATACGGCCCGCAAAAGGGGGCCGATCCCGCGACCGTCGACGAGCTCGACGCCGCCCTCGTGGCATGGGGGAGGAGCATCGAGACGGCGACCGGGCGCCTCGTTGCGGACATGCCCGGAGCCGGCGCTGCCGGCGGGACGACCGCCGGCCTGCTCGGGTTCACCGGCGCCGTGGTTCGCCCCGGCGTTGAGGTCGTCGCCGAGCTGGTGGGCCTGGCCGAGGCGCTCGAGTCGGCCGACCTCGTCATCACCGGCGAGGGCCGCGCCGACGAACAGACGCTCCAGGGCAAGACGGCCATGGGGGTGGCGACGCTCGCCCGCCCCCGGAACACGCCGGTGGTCCTGCTGTGCGGTGGTCTCGGCGAGCGTGCCGAGGCGCTCGACGCCGCGACATCGCTGACGGTGGTGCAGCCGATCATCGACCGGCCGATGGACCTGGCGGCGGCGATAGCCGACACCGAGCGTCTTCTCACCGCGGCGGCCGGACGGCTGGCACGCAGCATAGGCATCGGCCTGGAGCTGGCGCGCCCGTAGGGCGCATCGGTCCATGGCGCGCGGTCCGAGCTCGCAGAAACGAGCCGCCGACCGTCGGAAGCGACGGCGGCTGGCGGACGCGGTGGCCGAGCGGCTGGGTGAGCGTTACGACCATCCCACCTGGGCCGGCCCGCGGGTCGATGCCGTCAGCGAGCTGGTCCTCACGATCCTGTCGCAGAACACGGCGGACACGAACTCGTTCCGGGCCTTCACTGCCCTTCGTGACCGCTACGCGAGCTGGGACCAGGTGCTGGCCGCAGCCACCGATGAGCTGGAGGAGGTCATCCGGCCCGGCGGCCTTGCACCGACCAAGTCGAAGCGTATCCAGCATGTGCTGGCCGAGGTGCATTCGGCCACGGACGGGACCTGGGACCTGTCCTTCCTGGGTGAATGGCCCCTGCTCGAGGCGCGCGAATGGCTGACTTCTCTACCAGGGATCGGCCGCAAGACGGCCGCCATCATCCTGCTCTTCAACTTCGGGCGCCCGCAGCTGCCGGTCGACACCCATGTGCACCGCGTCGCGTCGCGCCTGGGGATGCTGCCGCCGAGGACCTCGCTCGAGCGGGCGCACGACCTGCTGGAGGAAGTGCTCGAACCGGCGGAGATGTATCCGTTCCACGTCGAGCTCATCCGCCACGGCCGCGACACCTGCCGTGCGCCCCGGCCGATCTGCGGCCTCTGCCCCATGACCGATGTATGCGCCTACTACGTCCAGGCCGCCCGCGGCCGCGCGCCCATGGCTCCGATCCTGAAAGCGTTGCCCGATCCGGACGCTCCTCCGCGCTTTCACGACGAGCTCATCCACGGGTGGATGCCCCCGGAGTAGGGCGCCGCTCGCAAGTTGCGCTGTACGCATCGATCTACCACGATGGCCGGTAATCCGACCCGTTTGCCCCCGGAAGTTGCATGATGGCGCAACTCTTGGGCGTGGGCGGGCTCACCTTCGTAGATCGGTGCGCTGGGCGCAACAGCCACGGCCCGGTGCCCGGCACGCGGCCATGGGCTAGACTGCCTGCTGATCGTGGAGCCCCGGCGCTCCTGTGCAGGCCGAGATAGCTCAGTTGGTAGAGCAGGGCTTTCGTAAAGCTCAGGTCGCGAGTTCGAGTCTCGCTCTCGGCTCCACATCCGTCAGACACCTCAAACGATGAGGTCCCCCGTGATCTCCGAAAGTGAGCGACTGCCGGTGAGCGCCATCGCCAGAGAGAGCTCGTCGCGCAGGATCTCCAGGACGCGCTGAACACCATCGGCGCCGTCGACGGCGAGACCCCATAGCACCGGCCTGCCAACGGCGACCAGGTCGGCGCCGAGCGCCAGCCCTTTGAGCACGTCGATCCCGCGACGCACCCCGCCATCCACGACCAGCAGCGCTCGATCGCCGACGGCCGCAACGACCTCCGGCAGCGCGTCAATCCCCGCCACCGCCGTGTCGAGCTGGCGGCCGCCGTGGTTGCTGACCCAGATGCCGTCGCAGCCCACGTCGACGGCGCGCACCGCGTCGTCCGCCCGCAGGATCCCCTTGGCGAGGAGCGGGATGGGACAGACGGAGCGCAGCCAGGCGAGATCAGCCCAGTCCATGGTCGGCATCACCACCAGCCCCGTGTGTGGATCGACCGGTTGATCGGGCGGCAGGTGCACCCCCAGGTCGACCGCGAATTCATTGCGGCGATCCCGCTCGCGATTGCCCGGCAGGGGCAGATCAACCGTCACCGCGACCGCCGAATAGCCGGAGGCCGCAGCTCGCTCGACCAGGGCACGGCAGGCCTCCCGATCGGATGGCGCGTAGAGCTGGAACCAGCGCGGGCCGCCGGAAGTCGTCGCCACCTCCTCCATCGGCACCGATGAGATGGTCGACAGTGTGAAGAGCGCACTTGCGGCAGCCGCGCCCCGGGCGGAGGCGCGCTCGGCGTCCGGATGCGAAAGCCGATGTACGGCAGTTGGCGCCACGATGATCGGGTGCTCGAGCGCAACGCCAAAAGCCGACGCCGAGGTGTCGCGCGATGCGACGTCCACCAGCACGCGCGGTCGAAGGCTCAGCCGATCCCACGCCGCGACGTTATCGGCCAGGCTGCGCTCGTCGCCGGAGCCACCTGATTGGTAGTCCCAGGCGCCCGGCTCGACGCGCTCGCGCGCCAACCGCTCGTAGTCGGCCACGGTGATCGGGCGGCTGGCATCGGTCATGACATCCGATAATGAAGGCATGCGACGTACTTCCGCGCTGATCATCGGCAGCGCGATCCTCGTCCTGGCCGCCGTGATCGGCTTTCTTCTCCTGTCGCCACCGGCCGGCGAGCCCTCGGCGAGCGCATCGGTCCAGCCATTCGCCAGCACGGCGCCGTCGGCATCGGTGTCATCCGATCTGCTCGACCGGCGTTGGACCGTTCTCTATGTCGGCACTGATGCGAACGAGCGCCGAGAGAGCGACGGCGAGCCGGTGAACACCGATGCGCTCCTGCTCGTCAGCCTCTCGGCCGACCAGTCGGAGCTGACGCTCGTCTCGCTGCCGCGCGACACGATCGATCTGCACATGGCTGACGGCGAGACGTATGAGAGCAAGATCAACTCGCTCTACCGCGAGCAGGGGATCGGGGCGCTGGTCGGCGCCATGGAGGAGCTCTACGCGGTGCCGATCGACGCGCACATCCTGCTGGACATGGATGACTTCGCGCGCCTGGCCGATGCCGTCGACGGCGTGGAGGTCTCGCCTGAGGAGCCGATTGCCGACCCGATCGTTGATCTCGACCTGCCGGCCGGCCCTCAGACGCTCGACGGGTCGCAGACACTCGGCTACGTCCGCACCCGGGTTGACGACGACTACGGCCGCATGGCCCGCCACCAGGAGGTGCTCCTGGTGCTGGTAGAGCGCCTGGTGGATCCCGATGCTGATCTCGACCTCCGAACGCTGCTCGGCAGCCTCGATTCACTCGAGACGGATCTGCCGCTTGATCAGCTGCCGGCGCTGATGGAGCTGGCGCGGCGCGCCTCGGGCGCCCAGGTCACCGAGCTCGTGATCCAGCCGCCGCTCATCACCTTCGCGGGTGATCGCGAGGATGGTCGTGGCTATGTGCTCGAGGCGGATGTCGAGGCCATCAGGGCCGAAGTGCAGCGGCTCGTCGGCGAGTGAGCCCGGATGGAGTATTGCGCTGCGACACGGTGAAGTCACCCATCTAGCCACCGGGCGACTTGTAGGGCCTGTTTCGGTCTCATCCGGGCTGGGCGCCGGGCTCCGCGAGCGTGCACCGTCGCACCGACCGGCTCGGCCCCGGGGTGTTCACGTTACAAGTCACACGGTGAATGCCTGACCGGACTTCGTCGCCGCCTGGCCGATGTCAGTCACCCGGTGAATGCCTGGCCGGAACCTCGAGCGCCCGTCAGGACTCCGACGTGTCCCCGCGTGGCTCGCCACCCTCGGCGGTGGCCCCATCGCCACCAGTCTCGCCCTCGGCGGCCTCGCCACCCTCGCCTTCGGCGGCCTCGCCCTCGAGCTCCTCGCCCTCGGCGACGACCGGCTCCGGCTCCTCCTCGATGCGCGGCGGGACCACGGTCGCGACGAGCGTCTCGCCATCGGTCATGACCTGGACGAGATCACGGTTGAGGCTCAGGTCGCTGACGTGGATGGCGACATCCAGGCTCTTCAGCACCGATACGTCCACGGTGATCTCGTGCGGGATGTCGGCCGGCAGCGCCTTGACGTGGATGCTCGACACGTTGTGAAGGAGGGTCCCGCCGGTCTCCTCGACCGCGGGCGCCTCGCCGGTGAAGACGAGCGGAACGTCAACCTCCATCGCGACGTTGAGATTGACGAGGTAGTAGTCGACGTGCATCGCCTTGCCGCTCAGCGGATGGCGCTGGACGCTCTTGATGAAGCCGCTCGTCGCCCGACTGGCGCCAGGGAGGCGGAACTTCACGACCGAAGTACGGCCAGCCGAGCGGTACAGCGTCTCGAAGGTCTTGGCCTCGACCTGGACGTTGGTCGAGCCCTCGCCCTTGCCGTAGACGACGCCGGGCACCATGCCCTCGCGGCGGAGCCGCTTGTTCGCCTTGCCCTGCGCCGCGCGGGCGTCGAGGGTGAGCTCCAGGTCCATGGGTGGTGGTGATTCCTCTCTGGGGTCGGGCGCCTCGGTCAGTCATGGAGCGGTGGGCAGCGCCGAGCTGATCGAATGCGGCATCGGGTGCGACGCGGAATGGTAACCCGCACGCACGCGTCGGGCAAGCGAAGGTAGATAGTTCTTCAGGTGGCCGCAATCGAGCGCGCGGGATCCGTTCGTATACTTGCCCATATGCCCGGCACCATCATGATCGTCGAGGACGAGCCGGCCGTGGCGCGTGGCGTCAAGGTGGCCCTCGAGCGCGAGGGCTATACGGTGACTGTCCAGCCCACCGGTGAGGACGCGCTCGCCAACTTCGCCGATGCGGCACCCGAGCTGGTGGTGCTCGACGTCCGGCTGCCTGGCATCGACGGGTTCGAGGTGCTGCGACAGCTCCGTCGCGAGACACGGGCGCCGATCCTCTTCCTGACCGCCAAAGCGGACGAGGTGGATAAGGTGGTCGGGCTCGAGATGGGCGCCGATGACTACCTGGTCAAGCCGTTCAGCGTCAAGGAGCTGGTGACGCGCATCAAGGCGCTGATGCGCCGTGCGTACGGGGACCTGGCCGACACGCAGACCGGCCGGACCCTGCGCCGCAAGGATCTCGTGATCGACCTCGAGCGCCGGCGCGTGACGCGCGACGGCGAGCGCATCGGTCTGACCACCACCGAGTTCGACCTCCTCCGGCACCTTGCGTCGCGGCCGGGGCGCGTCTACACCCGATCTCAGCTGCTGGAGCTGGTGCGCGACTACGACGATGCCCTGGAGCAGGATGAGCGCACCATCAACGTCCACATCAGCCACATCCGCGACAAGGTGGAGCCTGATCCGTCCCAGCCCCGCTACATCAGGACGGTGAGGGGTGTCGGATATGCCTTCGCCGAGGACTGAGGCCGACGTCTCGACGGCCGGCCGCTGGGCGCGCTTCGATCCACGCGGCCGCGGCGCCATCTTTCAGCGCCTCAATGTCCGTCTCATCCTGGCGCTTGCCATCGTTGCCCTGGTGAGCCTCGTCGTCTCCGGTGTCGCCATCACCCAGATCCTGCCCGGCCATTTCGCCGAGCAGACGCAGGAGCGCATCCAGACCGCGGCCGGCTCCACCGGCATCTTGCTGCGGGAGGAGATCACCCGCGTCGGCGAGATCCGGGAGGCGTCGGTCGTCGCCGACGAGACGCGCAATACGTTTCTCGTCCCGCAGGTCGCCGCGGCCGCGGCGCGCGTCTTCAACGCGACCGTCACCATCCTCGACGCGGAGGGCCGCACCGTAACGGTCGCGATGCCACCCGATGTCGCTTCGCTCGAGGCCCAGGGGCTGAAGCGCGACACCGGTGTGACGCCGGTCCGCGCGCTCGTTGATGTCGAGATTCCCGATGGCACGCAGAGGCGTTACCAGGTCATCATCAGCGACCCGTACTCCACCCGAGAGGAGACGCTGAGCCAGATCGGCGGCGCGCTCCTCGGCGCCGGGTTCCTGGCGTTGGGGGCCTCGCTGGTCACCGGTCTCATCGCAGCCCGCAGCGTGACCGTGCCCATCAGCCGGCTGCGCGGCGTGGCGGGGCGCGTTGCTCAGGGTCAGATGGACGAGCGCGCGGTTCCGTCGGGCGTGCTGGAGGTGGACGAGCTGGGCCAGCAGTTCAACGTCATGGCCGACCGCCTGGCCGGCACGCTGCGCATGCTCGAGGCGGATCGCGACCGGCTCCGGGCATTCGTGGCGGACGTCAGCCACGAGCTGCGGACGCCCATCGCCGCCCTGCGCCTGTACACCGAGCTCCAGCACGATGGAGATGTGGATGAGCCGACCCGGAGGGAGTTCCTGGAGAGCTCCCTCGAGCAGATTGGCCGGCTCGAGTGGTTGAGCACCAACCTGCTCGACCTTTCTCGTATCGACGCCGGCATCTATCCGCTCGACATCCGCGAGGGCGACCTGCGCGATCCGGTACAGGCGGTTGTTCAGGCACTCTCCGAGGTCGCCGTCCATCGTGGAGTGGCGCTCGATTCGGTCGTTCCGGCGGAGCCCGTTGAGATGCGCTTCGATCGTGAGCGCATCGTGCAGCTCATGACCAACCTCGTTGGCAATGCGCTGAAGTTCACACCTACTGGCGGTGCCGTATCGGTCCGGATCGACGAGCGCGAAGATGACGTCACCGTGGAGGTGAGCGACACCGGGCATGGCATCCCGGCCGACGAGCTGCCACGCATCTTCGATCGGTTCTATCGTGGGACGAACACCGGGGAGGCCCGGGCGTCCGGGAGCGGTCTGGGCCTTGCCATCGTACGGTCCATCGTTGAGCTGCACGGTGGCGAGATCGACCTCGCCAGCGAGGTCGGCGGGGGCACCCAGGTCCGCATCACGCTTGCCCGCGGGCCGGTCGACGACGCGGGCGGTCCCGGCACCAGTGTCAACGAAACTTCACGTGGCGCGCAGCCCGCGCATAATCCGGGACCCGCAGCATGATGGTTGTCCTCCCAGCGGGACACCACAGGCGATGAACCGATGACGCACGATCCGAACCGAACCACCCAGCACGACCAGACCCAGTCGCTCGAGGTCCAGCAATACGGACCCGAGCCGCGGCGCGCCGCCTGGCACGCCACGCCAGCGTGGTCGAGCCGAGCATCGACGCCACCACCGTCGGTCCGCGTGCGGCGTGACCTGCGCGCGCTGCCGATCATCGCCATCGCCGTCGTGGCCGGCATCGTTTCCGGCGCCCTGTCCGCGGTGGCGATCTCCAACCTGATGCCGGATTCGGCGGGGCTGGCGGCAGTCCCCGCGAGCGACACCCCGGATGCGAACGCCGTCAGCGACCTGCGCATCGATGAGTCGAGCGCGGTGATCAGCGCCGTCGACAGGGTCACGCCGGCGGTGGTCACGATCCAATCCACGGGCAGCCCAGGCGCGGGGAGCGGCACCGGATCAGGCTTCATCTTCGAGGCGAGTGGTTTCATCCTCACCAACAGGCACGTCGTCGCCGACTCGCAGGAGCTTGTCGTCATGCTCAATGACGGGCGGCAGTTCGCGGGAACCGTCTACGGAATCGACACGCTGACCGATCTCGCCATCGTCACGATCGACGCCCAGGATCTGCCCACGGCACCGATCGGTGTCTCGGCCGGGCTCGAGCCCGGCC
>JACDBS010000171.1 GCA_013694795.1 Chloroflexota bacterium
ATCACGTGGCGCGCAACACCGGCAAGCTGCTGCGCATGGTCGGACGCGGCGACGTGCCGGTCAGCATCGGCGCCGCGCGACCGCTCCAGCGACGGCTGCGCACTGCGCCCGATACCCACGGTCCAACCGGCACCGGCTACGTGGAGCTGCGCGGCGAGGACCGTCAGCTAGGGACGACCGAATATACCGCCATCCCCGCCAGCCGCTATCTCGGCGCGCACATCAGCCGCCATCCGGGCGAGATCTCGATCGTCGCGCTGGGTCCCCTCACCAACCTGGCGGCGGCCGCGCAGCACGGCGTTGACCTCGCCGGCGGCACGCGCGAGGTGATCTGGATGGGCGGCACGCTCGAAGAGCGCGGGAATACCACCGAGACCGGCGAGTGGAACGCCTGCGTCGATCCCGAGGCCGCCGAGATCTGTCTTCGGGCGGGAGCCATCCACCAGCTCTTTCCGCTGGACGCGACGCAGGACGTCATCTTCGGCATGGACGACATGCGTGAGCTGCCCGATACGCACCTGGCCGGCATCGTGCGGGATGCACTGCGCTTCTACGTCGGCTTCCACCAGAAGGCGGACGGCTTCGACGGCGCGTACCTGCACGACCCGGTCGTGCTCATCGCCTCGCTCCTGCGGCCGGACCTCGTGACCGAGCGCGTGACCGAGACTCTGGCCTGCGACACCAGCTCGGACCCGTACCTCGCCGGCAGCCTGTACCGCTCCGAGGACGACGATCGGCCGTCCATCTCGGTCGCGGTCGCCATTGATCCGGACGGCATGAAGGCGGAGCTCGTCTCGCGGCTGGCTCGTGCCGTCGGCGCCCGAACAGCTGAGCCCAACCGAACGGAGGAGTGATCGACATGCTCATGCGCTGGATTGCCGCCCTGGCGGCCTTCGTCATCGTGATTGTGATCGGCATGGTCAGCATCGGGAACTTCGGAACCGGTATCGATCCAGACAACTTCTTCGATACCGAGGGGGCCAACTCGTTCGCGCTCATCGGCGCCATCGCGCTGGTGGTCGCCTTCGTGGTGTACGCCGCGGTCGAATACGCGCAGACCAGCTCATTTGCGTCGATCGCGCGCCAATTCGACACGCGCACCATCGTGCTCATCCCGATTGCGGTGGCCATCAACATCATCCTGGGCGCCACGGTTGCCAACGCCCTCAAGATCCCGATCTACCTCGACAGCATCGGCACCATCCTTGTCGGCGTGCTGGCCGGACCGGTGGCGGGCGCGCTCACCGGCTTCCTGTCGAACATCCTCTGGACCTACGTGATTCCGCCCCCCTTCCAGAACGGCCCTGCCGCGGCCTTCGGCATCGTGGCCGTCGTCATCGGCGTTCTGGCGGGGCTCATCGGGCGGGCCGGCTGGCTGAGGCCCCGACCGAACCGACCGATGGCCCAGCTCGGCATCGGCGCCATCATCACCGTGGCCGTCATTCTGGGCATGGCCTGGCTGGCCTACCTCGGCTGGACCTCGGAGGCTTTCGGCGGAACGGTGAATCTCGACGTCGCGGGGTCCGATGCCATCTTCACCGTTCTCGGCTGGCTCGTCCTCGTGCTGGTGGCAGGTACCGTGGTCGGGCTGCTCGCCGTCCTCTTCATCCGTCGTGACCTCACGGCCGCCTACGTCGTCGTCGCCGGCCTTGGAACCGGCATCATCGCCGCCCTTATCAGCGCGCCGATCAGCGCGAACGTCTTCAGCGGCGTGACCGGCGGAGGCACCGACTTTCTGGTGGCTGCCCTGCGCCAGGCCGGCGCCGACATTGGTGCCGCCACCCTGGGCCAGGGACTCATCAGCGACCCGATCGACAAGATCACGACCTTCTTCGTGGTCTACCTGATCCTGGCCGCCATGGCGCGGCGGACGATCGCCCGCTTCCCGCAGGGCGAGCGGTTGCTCGAGAAGGGCTCCGAGGGAGACGGCTCCGAGGACGTTGAATGGCGGGGAGCGACCAGCTGAGCGTCGAGCGGGGCGTTCCCAACTTCTTGGGGCGCCCTGGTCCCACCGCCTTCCATCGGCTCAACCCCCTCACCAAGGCGACGCTGGCGACGATGACCGCCATCGCGGCGGTCGTGCTGGGCGGGCTGCTCGGGCCGATCGTCCTGGTCACGGGCGCGGTGCTGCTTCCCGCGCTGGTGGCGGGTGTGTTCCGACAGCTGGTGCGCACCGCCGGGTTGCTGGCACTGCCCATCGCGGTCTCGGCCTTCGTGGTCAACCTCTTCTTCTTCCCTGGCGCACAGCAGGTGCTGGTGCGCATCGGTCCTGTCACGGCCACCGCCGAGGGCCTGGCCTTCGCACTGGAGATCCTTGTGCGCATCCTGGCCATCAGTGGAGCGGTAACCCTCTTCTACCTCACCACCCGGCCCGCCGACCTGGTGCTCGACCTCGAGCGGCGCGGCATCAGTCCGCGCGTGGCGTTCGTGGCGAACGCATCGGTGCAGACGGTGCCGGCCATGGTCGACCGGGCTGCGCAGATCACCGCGGCGCAGCG
>JACDBS010000191.1 GCA_013694795.1 Chloroflexota bacterium
CGACCCGCGGTTCGCGATCCCCTGCCGCAGGACCCGGCGCACCGCGCGATGAAGGCGTCGGACCTCCTCCGCGGTGAGGCTGTCGGCGCTGCGCAGTGGATGTAGGCGTGCGCGCCAGAGCGCCTCGTCGGCATAGATGTTGCCGACCCCGGCGGTGAAGCCCTGGTCGAGCAGCAGGGTCTTCAGCTTCGCCGATCGCCGCGAGAGACGTTCGGCGAAGCGCTGGGCGGTGAAGCTGCGCTGGAGCGGCTCAGGGCCATGGCCGCTGAACACCTCTCCGATGCGGTAGCGACGACCGCCCTCGGCCACCCGCTTCGACCGCGAGCCACGCCCGGCGCCGATGCTGCGCAGGCCGCCGCCCGGCCACAGCCCGATGCGACCGAACTTGCGCACGTCGCGATACCGGAGCTCACGCCCATCCGACAGCGCGAAGACGACCCTCGCGTACGGATCGGGCTCTGCGCCCGGCGGCGCCACGATGAGCGCACCCGTCATGCGCAGTGCCACCGTCATCACTCGACCATCATCCAGGTGAAGCAGGACCGTCTTGGCCCGCCGCGTCACCCGCCCGATCGTGGCGCCGGCAATCTCCGCCACGAACCGTTCCGGAGGCTGGGGATGGCGGATGGTGCGGTCCCAATGGACGCTCGCTTCCCGGATGGGGGCGCCGGCGACCCATCGCTCCAGGTCGCGCGCGACGGTCTCGACTTCGGGCAGCTCCGGCATGAGCGGCAGTGTGCCGTATCGCGAGTGTGCCGCAGCGGCGGGTGCGCGGTCCGTGGCCCCGTGTGTCAGCAGGTTGGCGTGATAGCGTGCCGCACGATGGCCCGTGCGAACGTGGTAAACGTTCTCACGCCAACGCCCTGACAGCAGCCGGGAACGTCGTGCTGCGGCTCGGGCCGGCATCGAATGGGCTGCTCGCGCGCGACCGGTTGCCCACGCCGGTGCGAGCGGACACCCTGTCGGACTCTCACCGGATGACCGCTGGCACCGATCCCCGCCCAAGATTCCTGTCGCATTCTCACCCCGTGAACGCCTGATAGGGTCCGCGTGACCCCGCACGCTCGGCGGTTCGGTGCACGCCCAAGACAAGCCGACATAACGATTACCCGATGGCAATCTGACAGGATCCAGACCTACGGGACGACCTACGGGACGACCTACGGGACGACCTCGGCCGCGACCTCTTCCTCTGCCTCCAGGCGAGCGACCTCTCCGGCGCTCCTCGGCACACGCCGCCATTCGCCGCCATCGGCCTGCTCGTATCGGTCCATCTCCTCCCAGTTCTGGCCGACCTTCAGATCGACCTCGAGCGGGATGTCGAGCGGGAGGGCGCCCTCCATGATCTCGCGCACCAGGGCTGCAAGCTCCGGCAGCTCGGACTCATCGGTCTCGAAGACGAGCTCGTCGTGGACCTGGAGCAGCATCCGTGAGCGGAACCCGCGCTCCCGCAACGCCGAGTCCACGCGCACCATGGCGATCTTCATCCCATCCGCAGCGGTGCCCTGGATCGGCATGTTGATGGCCATCCGCTCGCCGGCGGAACGCAAGGCCCCATTCCGGGCGGTGAGCTCCGGGAGATAGCGGCGCCGCCCCAGCAGCGTGGTCACGAAGCCCTGGTCACGCGCCAGGATCTTCATCTCAACCGTGTAGCGGCGGATCCCCTCGTACGCGGCGAAGTAGTCGGCGATGAACCTCTGGGCTTCCTCGCGCGGGATCTTCAGCCGCTCGGCCAGGCCGTAATCGCTCAAGCCGTAGGCGATGCCGTAATTGATCATCTTCGCCACGCTGCGCTCCTTCGGCCCGACCGCCTCCGGAGCCAGCCCCAGCACGCGCGCTGCGGCGGCGAGGTGGATGTCCGAGTGGGCGGCGAAGTCGGCCTTCAGCCCCGGATCGCCCGAGACATGGGCCAGGATGCGCAGCTCCTGCTGCGAGTAGTCGGCGCCAAACAGCAGCTTTCCCTCCGGCGCCACGAAGGCGCGCCGAATCCGGCGCCCAAGAGCGGTCCGGATCGGGATGTTCTGAAGGTTCGGATCGGTGCTCGACAGGCGCCCGGTGGCGGCCACCGCCTGCTGGTAGGTGGTGTGCAATCGGTCCTCGGCATCCACCAGGGTCGGGAGTGCGTCGACGTAGGTCGACTTGAGCTTGGACACCTGCCGATGCTCGAGGATGAGGCTCACCACCTCGTGCTTGTCGCGAAGCTCTTCGAGGACCGATGCGTCCGTCGAGTACCCCGTCCGCGTCCGCTTCGTGGCCGGTAGCTCCAGCTCAACGAAGAGGATCTGCTCCAGCTGCTTGGGCGAGCCGATGTTGAACTCGTGGCCGACCAGCTCGTAGATCCGCGATTCCAGCCCGGCCAGCGTCGCACCGAACTCCTCGGCCATCGCCGCCAGGGTGGCCAGGTCCAGGCGAACCCCCGCCAGCTCCATGCGCGCCAGGACGGGTACCAGCGGCATCTCCACCTCGTTGAAGAGGTTGGCCACGCCGCCATCGGTGAGCTCCAGCTCCAGCGCCGGACGGACGAGGAGCGACGTCATCGCCTCGCCGGCGGCGCGGCGCGCGCAGGCCGACTCCTCGGCCCCCGTCTCGGGGCTGATCGGCTTGGGTGGCAGCTCGCCGCCGTAGCGCGTGGAAACCACGTCATCCAGGGTCTGCGAGCGCAGCGCCGGGTTGACCATGTACCCCGCCACCAGTGTGTCGAAGCAGGCGCCGCCCAGGGACGTGCCCCGCACGCCCAGCATCACCATGAGCTGCTTGAGGTCGTGGCCCACGAGCTCGCGGTCGTCGCGGCCGAACCATGGCGGCAATGCGCGGTCCTCGGACCATGGCACGTACCAACTGGTGCCGTCACCGCCGGCCATCCCGACGCCGAAGAGCGGCCGTTCGAGCGGTCGTCCGGCCCCGGCCGACCAGCCGAGACCGACACTGCCCTGATGCGCGGCCAGCCAGGCGTCGAGGTCCGCCCGGTCGCCATCGCTGCGCACGATGCGCGGGTCGACATGCTCGATGGCCCCGCCCGGATCGGCGAGGGGGTCCGGCTGCCCGCGCTGGTCACGTGCCGCTTCGCTCGCAGACACGGCACCGCCAAGGAGGTCCAGGCTGAGCTGCAGCCCTCCGCGCGTCTGCTGCTCGGGTGAGTCGTGTCCGGTCGGCGCAATGCTCGAGGCCGGCAGCCGGTCGATGAGCGAGCGGAACTCGAGCTCGCGCAGCCGCTGCGCGACGGCGCGGCGGTCGTATCGGCCCATTCGCCCCTCTTCGAGGTCCAGCTCGACCGGCAGGTCGCACACGATGCGGCCCACCTCGCGCGACATGAAGGCCGACTCGCGGTGCTCGGCCAGCCGTTCTCGCATCTTGCCCTTCACCTCGTCCAGGTGCTCGTAGATGCCGTCCAGCGTGCCGAACTGCTGGAGCAGCGTGATGGCGGTCTTCTCCCCCACCCCCGGAACGCCGGGGATGTTGTCGCTGGTGTCACCCTTGAGCGCCTTGTAGTCGAGCATCTGGTCCGGGCGCAGGCCATAGCGCTCCATGACGCGGGCCTCGTCATAGATGACGGTCGACGCGACGCCCATCCGGGTCGTGAGGAGGCGCACGTGATCGTCCACCAGTTGAAGCCCGTCGAGGTCGCCCGACACGATCATCGTGTCCACGCCGGCCTCGGTGGCCCGCTTGCTCAGGGTGCCGATGACGTCGTCCGCCTCGTAGCCTTCCAGCTCGCGGGTGGGCATGCCCAGCATCGCGGCGATCTCGCGCACGATCGGGAACTGACCGCGCAGGTCGTCCGGCATGCTCGGCCGCCCGGCCTTGTATTCGGGGTAGGCGTCGAAGCGGAACTGCGGCTTGCCGATGTCGAAGCTGACCATGGCGTAGTCCGGCATCACATCCTGCATGCCGCGCAGCACGATCTGGAGGAACCCGAACACGGCGTTGACCAGCGTCCCATCCGACAGGGTGAGCGGCGGCAGCGCGAAGTAGCCGCGATAGACGAGGCTCGGCCCGTCGATGAGCATGAGAAGCGGTCTTCGGTCGGCCATCGGTGCCTTGAAGTCTAGACCGATGGCGGCCTCCCGGCCGCCGTAGAATCGGCGCCATGCACGGCCGTCAGACGCTCGATCCCTACTCGGTGCTCGGTATCTCGCGCGAGGCGACACCGCTCCAGGTGGCGCGCGCGCATCGACGGCTGGCGAAGCAGCACCATCCAGATCTGCACGAGGGTGCCCACCAGGCCGCCGATCGGATGCGGCGCATCAACGAGGCGTGGGTCATCCTCTCCCACCCGGTGCGCCGAGCCGAGTACGACCGCGCATTTCCGTCGGCGGGAACGCCGGCCGGCGGTCACTGGGGTGCCTCCCGCGCGCCGATTCAACCCGTCGCTCCGTCCTCGACACGCACCTGGGCCTCCTGGCGAGCGACCGCCGCCGATACGCGCGCGGCTCCGCGGACGGTCCGTCAGCCCGGCGAGGTCCCCATCCCGCGCACCCGCCGGCCTTCGCGTCCGGATCCGCCGCCATCCACGTTCCGCGATTCGGGCTGGGCCGCGGTCCTCGCCGCGGCCGTGATGATCCTGCTGCTCCTGACCGCGATCGCCGTGGGCCGCCTGACCCTCTGACTTCGGACCGGCGGGTAAGTCATCCCCGCGTATTCGCCGGTTGACTGCTCGGGCGTCTTCTGGACACCGATACGCCCTCCGGACAGCCCGTTCGAGCGTGCAGCGACCCGTCCGAGGGCCGTCTCAGCCTGATTTCCGACCCCAGCAGTCACATGGCGCATACCTGGCCCTGCACCGCTCAGCACTGACCGATAGGAGTCACGCGGCGCATACGTGACCAGGCGATGCGAGGATCCTTCAGCCCGCGCGCGGAACCAGGATCCAGCGCAGAAGCGCAGCGGCGACCATGAGGGCGATGCCGGTGAAGAGGACCATCGGCCACGGCGAGCGCTCCGCCGCCAGCCGCGTCAGTGCTTCGCTCTCGCGATCGGACTCGTCACTGGCAAGGGCGCGGTTCTCGGTTTCTTCGCCGGACCCTTCCGTGGCGGTGCTGGCGCTCGCAGCGGCGAATCCGTCGGCTGCGGCGCTGGCGCTCGCATCGGTGAACCCATCGCCGGCCGGATCGGCTCCTTCTGTCGTAGTGCGCTCAGACGGGGCCGCGGCGCCCAGGGCGACGCTGGCCTCCGGCGCGGCCTCCCCTGGGGCCTCGCCAGCGGCCTCGCCGACGGCCATGGTGCTCTCCGCGCTATCGGCCTGGCCACCGGCCGATGACGCCATGCCGTTCAGCGCGGGGAGGGCGGTCCCGACCATCCCGACCATGGCCAGCGCCGCGCCGGCGGTGAGGACGGGGGCGAAGAAGCGACGCGCCCATCCGCCGAAGCGATCGACGGCCACCGGCTCGGCCTCGACCTCCGGCAGGAGGCGCAGCGGCCGCGACGGCTGGAGGTCCGGAAGCTCGGCCAGGGAAGCACGAAGCGCACCGAGGTCGTTGACGAGATCGGTGCATCGGTCACAGGAGGAGACATGAGCGGTCAGCGAGGTGTCGGCGGTTGCATCGGTGTCGCGAAATGCAAGGGCCGACAGGCGCTCGTCGTCCGGATGATTGAAGTTCAGCATGCCAACGCTCCAGACGCGCTCATCGCGTGAAGAGTTCCCGGTGCTCGGCCATCAGCTCGCGCAGGCGGAGCCGTCCGCGGTGAATGCGCGATTTCACCGTGCCCAGGGCCGACTTCGTCATGGCGGCCACCTCGTTGTAATCCATGCCATAGACGTCGCACAGCACCACGGCGGTTCGCTGGTCTTCAGGGAGACCCCGGAGCGCGACCTCAAGGTGCCGATACAGCTCGCTCCTGGTTGCCTCCGCCACGGGGTCGACCGCATGCGCATCCGGCAGCTCCGGCGCGCCTTCCTCGGGATCCGGCAGGGGGCTCGATGGCCTTCGCTGAGCACGACGCATGATGTCGTAG
>JACDBS010000212.1 GCA_013694795.1 Chloroflexota bacterium
CCTGGCCGGCCCGCAAGCTGCGGCTTTCCTATCTAATTCTCACCCCCAGAACGCTAGCGTGGCTTCCGGTCGCGGTCACGGAGTCCACGGCCGGACCACGAGCGTGGGCGCCCTCCGCGATCACGGCTATTTCTCATGCCAGGAGAATTCAGCCTGGTACGGGACGGTGTACCGGTGCTACGTGTCTGCCCATGAGAATTAGATAGGAAAGGCGGCCGGCAGCGGTTGTGCGCAGCCTCACCGCGGCAGATAACCCCGCGCGGCCGGCGCGCCGCGACGAGGTGGAGGAAATCGAGCGGGCGGTCGGTTTGACAGCTACGTGACAGCCACGCGATTTCCGGTCCTTAGCCGGATCGCCGGTCTGAGGGACACCCCGTGATAGCCGGTGGTCGAAGCCGCTCCAACGTGCCAGTAAGCGGCCAGTAATCGACTCGAAGTCGAACGGTGGTGTCTCCGAGTACCCGACGGACGCTAGGTCGTACCTAGGCGGCGGGCGTCAGATCCGCGTTTCGAGATCCGCCGCGGGCTCAGTGTCAAGAGCGTGGGTGGCGAGCTCCGCCGGCGGCCAGATGTCCCACGCCCGGGACGCGAGCCACACGGCCCAGATCGGGAAGAGGATTCCGGCCACCAGGACGACCAGCAGGACATCGAAGGGATACACATCGAACAGTGGCAGGACAGCCCCGACCACCGAGAACCCAGCGGTGAGCACCGCGACCCATTGCCACGCGCCCGGCATGCCGGCTTCCCTGCCAAGCTGTCCCGCCACCACCAGACCCACGGCAGCGGCGAGCAACGCCCCGCTGACGAGCCAGCTTTGCACGCCGCCGACGATGTTGAGCGTCATCAGGCGCGACATGACCTCCTCGGCCAGCAGTCCGCACTCACAGTACTGAGGACTCGTCGCGATCGGCTTCGCACCCAGCCACAGGAACTGGGAGGCCGCACCCAGGCCGGCCGCACCCAGGAAGGCGGCGCTGACGAGACCGCGGCGCGCATCAGTCGCCCGCGCCAGACGTCCGAGCACCGGACCAAACGCGCCGAGTGTAAGGAAGCCGATGCCAAAGAGCGCGGTCCCCGCGAACTCGAGCGGCCATTGCGTCTACTGCCACGCGAAATCTGCGAGGACGTTGTCGATGAATACCTCTCCGGGCTCGGGTGGTCCGCCGAAGACCTGGAACGCGAACAGGACGAAGAACACGGTGGCGAGAACAAACATCCCCGCCATGATCCACGCCAGGGTGCGGGCGAGGGACGGCCACGCCATCGGCGCCATGAGCTTCCTCCTGTCAACAACGGCTGCCATGTGGTCAAACCGCTGCTGAGAATAGCGGACGCGCCGGTCTAGTACGGTATGGCGCACCCCCATCACTACCCGCTGAAACCGCGCTGACCCGCCAGGTCCGGTGTCCTCTGCTGCTACGGTCAGCGCCTCGGCAGGCGCGCCCTACTTCTTCTTCTTGCCGCCGCCTGCCTTCGTCCCGCCCTTCGGCTTCTTGGCGCCGCTCTTCGAGCCGGGTCCCTTGTCTGGCATTTTCTTCGCCCTCCTCGTGTGGTCCTAGCAGTGGGACTCTACCCACCTGCGCAGGCGCATGGCAAGGAATGCGTCGCTCGATGCAGCAATTGGGATGAGGACCTCTGCCAAGACGGCCGAGAAGGCTTGACGCACGACAGCCGGAGCGCATCCCACTCCGCCCGCGAACTACTCAGTCCTCTCCGGCCAGGCGCGCCAAATCAGGCAGATGCTCGACGTAGTGTGAGCCAGCGGTCCGTTCGGCGTACCGGTACGCCCAACCGTCCGGCGCACACTCCCGCTCGGGAGCGGCGCGTACCGCTTCGACGAGCCGCCGGTATGCGTCGTCGAACTCCCACAGCGCCTCGTCGTCGCTCCAGTGGCGGCCAAGCATATTGAGGAGCGGGTTGTATTCATCAGCCTCGATCGGTCGCACCTCGCCGCCAGCCATACGCGTACCGATGCGGCGGGCGGCGACCCGCTGCCACCCCGCGTAGTGGACAAGCATTTCACGCACCGTCATGCCATCGGCAGTGGCCACGTCGCCGAGCCGGTCGCGCAGCCCATCGGTCACGGAGGTGAGCTCGGCGCGCGGCGCCCATCAGGTCGAGGAGCTCTTCTTTGGCGCTCATGCGGAGCGAGTATGCGGACGGAACGATCCTGATGGCAAGCGCTCGTTTGCCGGCACGAACGGGACGCTTTCGCGCCCGCGCGAGTCTTGGTCCGCGTGGTGGCCGGAAGCGAGCGTCGCGGCATCGCTGACTCTGCCGCCCGGGTAGCGAGGCGACGGGGCGCATGGCCCGCTAGACTCCGCCACGGTTGACCCGTTGCGGGGTTGGCCAACCGGCCGTCGGCGTTCTCACCGCCGGCGGCCACCCCATGCTAGGCTTGCGCCGCCCATCAGAACGCCACCTTAGGAGTTCCGAGCGCCCACATGACCGACGAGAGCGTGGACTGCTTCAACTGCGGGAGTTCGAACCCGGAGTGGGCACAGGTCTGCCGATCCTGCGGCGTGGTCCTCCGCCATGGCGAGGCGCGCGTGACGCCCGCCGGCCGCGTGCCAACCGATCGTGACTCTCTCGTTTCCATCGGTGCCGTGATCGGGACCATCGTGCTGGCGCTGCTCGTCGGCCTCTTCGTCTCGAGCCTGAATCCGACAGACCCCAGCGTGGCAGAGGCAACCCCCAGCCCCAGCCCCAGCCCCACCCCGGAGCCGACCCTGGAGATAAGCGCTGCGCCGATACCGACCGATACGCCTGCGCCCACCCCCATCCCCACGCCGGCGTTGCCCGGCACCCTGACCTTCGGCACCACCCTCGACGCAAACCGCGCGGTGACCGATCCGACCGACGCCTTCACGCCCGGAATGGCCTTCGCCTACTCGATCAGCATGCCCGGCACGTTCGGGGCTCCCCAGATCCAGAACGAGATCGTCCGCATCCAGGACGACGGGACCGAGCAGGTCGTTCTCGAGCGCCAGAAGGTGACCGTCGACCCCACGGCGACGGTCTTCGGCTATGACCTCGGGACAGCGGACGCGTTCATCGGAGATCTCGGCGGCCCGGGCAGCTACGTCTGGCGCGCCTACGTCCACGACCAGCTCGTGGCGCAGGGCCCGTTCACCTACGTCGAGGGCTGAGGCTCTCCCTCCCTACCCGTCGCCGCGAGCGATCTCGTCCCAGGCGTCGGCGTAGAGTCGCGCGCGGACCGGCAGGTAACCCGGATAGGCGCGGCGCGCGTCGGTCACCACCTTGGCATCAAGCGTGACGATGGCCATCTGATCCGTGGTCTCGAGCAGAACGTTGCCGTTCGGGTCGATCGCCACGCTCGGGCCGCCGATCAGCACCCCTTCCTCGGGATGCGGCCGATTCACGCTCAGCACGTAGAGGCAGCTCGTCAGCGCATTGGCGCGAAAGACGGTCTTCCAGCGCTGGTACGTCTTCTCCTCGCTCGCGCGCGGGTTGATCATGGCCATCGCGCCCTGGGCTCCCAGCAGATGCACGCCCTCGGGCCGGTTGCTGTCCGAGCAGATCTGGACGCCGATGGGGAGGCCGAACGCATCAACCCGCTTCGGCGCCTGCGTGCCCGGCTCGTAGTGGCTGGTCTCCCAGAAGCCCGGCTCCTCGGGCAGGTGAAGCTTCTCGTAGGTGGCTCTCACGGCGCCGTTGCGGTCGAAGACGAGGGCGCGGCTCGTCCGCCGGCCATTCTGGTCGCGATGGATGATGCCCCCAACCAGACCGATGCCGGCCTCGGCCGCCGCCTCGGCCTGGGCTCGTGCCCGCGGGCCGTCCATCGGTTCCGCGTCCTCGTCGTGGGACTCCTTGGTGGCGGGGCGCCAGGGATTGAGCGGGATCTCGGGCAGGACGGCCAGGTCGGCTCCGCGCTCGGCCGCGTCGGCCAGGCGCTGCTTCAGGCGCACCGCGCCATCGGCCTCCCAGAAGGTGTCGGAGATCAGGGCGACGGTCAGCTTGCCGTCAGCTCGGATGGCAGTATTCATCGGTCGTAGGATAGACATCGTGAGCGGCATCCAGCGCAAGAGCCTCCGCGAACCCGACGAGCGAGCCGACTTCCCGTATGGCTATTCGAGCGAGGTGCACCTCGGTGAGCTCGTGGTCGCCAAGACCCACAGCGAACCCGGATGGCAATGGTCGGCGCACGTCAAGCCGATCGTCGGCACGGCGAGCTGCCGCTTCCACCACGTCGGCGTGGTCCTGTCCGGTCGGATCCGTTTTCACGGGGACGACGGTACGGAGATGGACTTTGGGCCCGACGACGTGTTCGATATACCGGCGGGCCATGACGCCTGGGTGCTGGGCGATGAGCCGTTCGAGAGCGTCGACTGGGTGGGAGCTCATCGCTGGGCTTCCCCGCCGACGGGCGAGCGCGTCCTGGCTACCATCCTCTTCACCGACATCGTCGACTCGACCGCGCGCGCACACGTCCTCGGCGACGAGGCGTGGGGACGCCTGCTCGAGGAGCACAACTCGCTCATTCGCCAGATGCTGGACAGGTTCCGCGGGCGTGAGGTCGCGACCACCGGCGACGGGCTGCTCGCGATCTTCGACGGTGCGGAGCGGGCCGTTCAGTGCGCCACGGCAAGCGTCCATGCCCTGGGGGCCCAAGGTATCCCGATCCGGGCCGGCGTTCACACCGGCGAGGTGGAGGTGGTCCCCGGCAACGTCCGGGGACTGGCGGTGCACATCGCGGCCCGCGTGATGGATCTTGCCGCGCCGGGGGAGGTGTTGGTCTCGGCCACCACCCGGGACCTGATCGAAGGCCGGGAGCTCCGATTCACCGACCGCGGCGTTCATGAGCTCAAGGGCGTGAGCGGCCCGCGATCGATCTTCTCAGTCGAGTGACGCATTCGGACTCCCATGCACGTGGTGACTGGTATCGGCGGTAGCAGGGCCGGTGAGGGTCAGAGAGTCGCCGGGTGACTGGTAGGCCGGGATCGACGGGCCCCCGCAGCCTCTCGGCCCCCAATTCACGCTCGGGGCCTGCCGTCACCGGTGACCAGAAAGGACCGACGGACGGCCGAGCAGTCACCCGACGCATTCCAGACCAGGACTCTGCGCGGCCGGCTGACTACGAACGGCGCAACAGGAGCCCGATGTAATAGGAGGCGTTGCGCGTCACGTCCGCGTAATCGCCGGGACGCAGGCTGCCGATCTCGTTGTAGCGCGCGAGGAACCGTTCTGCGGCCTTCCGGCCATCGCTCTGGCCGTAGCCGCTCGAGGCCGGCGTGAAGAATGGGCAGTCCAGGTAGATGCCCACGGTGAACGGCTTCCCGGTCACGGTCTCGAGCGTCTGTCCCTCGTACCGACGCGCAAGAGCAAGGAGCTCCTCGTACGTCACCTACTCCCCCAGGAACTCGCGGACGAGGTTCTGGAAGTGGTAGACACCGTTCTCGCGCTTGGCGCTGAAACGCCCCGTGTCGTAGGCGCGGGAGCGGAGCCCGCGCTGGACCTGCTCGCAGATCACGATGTCCTCCTGCTGGATCTCGTCGGAGAAGGCGATCGTCTGCTGCATCGACTCCCAGCCCGGGCCGGAGCCGGGATCCGCGAAGAACCACTCGAAGATGGTGAGCGTGCGATCCGGCCCCAGCGGCAGGATGACGTTGGAGGACATGTTGTCCTGGTAGATGTTGAACATCGTGCTCGGGAAGAGCCAGTAGTACAGCGCCGAGTCCTCCGCGCCGGGCTGGCGCAGATAGCGACGGTCGATGCCCAGCTCCTCGCCGGGCTTCAGCTCACGGATCGGCGCATGCTGTTTGGAGTAATAACGAAATTCTTCCACGCGATAGGCGTCGTAGTCGAGCTCCTTGAAAAGCTGCGGATGCGCAATCGGAAGGTGATAACCCTCGAGGTAGTTGTCGACGTAAACCTTCCAGTTGCACTCGATGACGTAGTCACGGCGCTCGACCGGGCGCATGGAATCCACGTCGTAGCCGGCCTGGGCGACCTCTGCTGGGATCTCCCCCATCATCTCGGCCAGCGGCGGCGCGCCATCGTCCAGGTTGACGAACACGAACGGGCCCCATCGGTTCACGCGCACGGGGACCAGACCGAAGTCTTCCTTGGCGAACCCCTCGGACTCCTCCATCTCGGGCGCCGCGCGCAGGCTACCGTCGAGGCCATAGGTCCAGCCGTGATACCGGCACTGGAGCGACTTGCGATTGCCCCTCGTCAGCGCCACCTGCCCCGCCCGATGGCGGCACACGTTGTAGAAGGCCTTCAGCTCGCCATCCAGCCCATGCGTGATGACGATCGGCTCATCCAGCACGGTGACCGGCACGAAGTCACCGATGCGCTGGAGCTCGTCGGTCCGGGCGACCAACTGCCACGTGCGACCGAAGACCCGATCCTTCTCGCGCTCGAGGATATCGGCGTCCAGGTAGTAGCGCGACGGCAGGGTGGCAGCGTGGCTGAGCGGTGGGCGCATCATCGGACGCTCGACGGTCGTCATGGGGTGAGTGTACCCGCCACTCTGGCGCCGCCTTCCTGCCAGATTCTCACCCAGGGAACGTTAGCGCGGATGCGCAGAGGCCGATGCCGACGGTCGTCGCAATCCTCCACCCCCATTTCCTTGCCGCGGAGTGCGGCGAAGTGCTACAACATCCCGACCGAAGAAATTGGAGGACGCCGGCGGTCATCGGCGTGCCCAGATGGAGGAGACTCATGGACAAGATGCGAAGACTAGCGATCCTGCCGATCGCGATGCTGGTGTTGGCGGCATGCCAGGCTGGGGATGGCGGCGGCAGCCCGGCCGCGACCGGGGGCACTGGCGATGGAGCGGTCTGCGACTCGGGAGAGCTTGATGGGCAGCTCGCCGCGGTCTGCGAGGCTGGAGTCCTGGTGGTGTCAACCGACCCGGCATACCCGCCGCAGTCGTTCCTCAACGAGGATACCGGCGAATATGAGGGCTTCGATATCGACGTCGCGACCGAGATCGCGAACCGACTGGGCGTCGATGTCGAATTCACAGACCCGACATTCGACGCCGTCGTGGCCGGGAACTGGTCCGGCCGTTGGGATGTCAGTGTTGGCTCGGTGACCGTCACCGAGGAGCGCAAGGAAGTTCTCGACTTCACCCAGCCCTACTACTACACGCCAGCTCAGATGGCGGCCCTCGCCGACTCCGACGTGACCAGCGTTGAAGATCTGGCCGGCCAGACCGTCTGCGTCGGCGAGCAGACCACCTACCTGTTCTGGATCGACGGGACTCTGAGCCTTCCGGCCGAAGCCGGCGAGATCGCCGCAGTCCCCGAAGGGATGCAGGCCACGACGCTCCCGACCGATATCGACTGCGCCGAGGCCTGGAAATCCGGCCGCACCGACGACTTCCAGGGTTGGCTGACGGCCCTGCCAACGGCGCAGGGCGCGATCGACAACGACTATCCGGTAACCCTCATTGGAGATCCGGTCTTCTTCGAGCCACTGGCTGTGGCATTCGACAAGAGCGTGGAAGACAACGATTCGCTCGTAGCGGCGGTCGACGAGATCATCGGCCAGATGCACGAGGACGGGACGCTGACCTCGCTCTCCGAGGAGTGGTACGAAGGCCTGGACTACACCACCCAGGAGTAGCCGAGCCTGATGCGCGATGCCGGCGGGAGGGGTGACGACGCCTCTCCCGCCTTTCGCTTCCCTCATGGAGGCACAGGGTGACCGTCGGGGCGGATTCGGAAGCGATCCGAGGGGCTCCCATCGTGGAGCAGATCGCGGCTGCGCGGCGCGCATTGACGCTCCGCTTCCGGCTGACGTTCGTCTTCGTGTGGCTGGTCATCATCCTCGGCATCGGCCTGGCGCTCGCCGTCGCCGATGCCTGGGATTGGGAGTTCGCCTTCCGTTCGGGCCCCATCATCGTGCTCCAGGGCGCCGGCATCACACTGCTGCTGTCGGTGGCTTCCATTATCGGTGCGACGATCCTGGCCGTGCTGGGTGCCATCGGCAGGCTCAGCAGCAATCCCGTCGCCTACGCCGTCGCGTCGTTCTACGTTTCGCTGATCCGGGGCACCCCGCTGCTGGTGCAGATCTATCTCATCTACTTCGCGCTCCCGCAGCTCGGAATCGTGCTCCCTGCGATCCCGGCGGGCATCCTGGCTCTCAGCCTCAACTACGGCGCGTACATGACCGAGATCTTCCGCGCCGGGATCCAGGCCGTGCCACGCGGCCAGCGCGAGGCGGCGCAGGCGCTCGGGATGCCAGAGCGACTGTACATGCGGCGGATCGTGCTGCCGCAGGCAGTGCGCATCGTGATTCCGGCCATCGGCAACGACTTCGTCGCGATGCTCAAGGACAGTGCCCTCGTCTCGACCATCACGGTGCACGAAACCCTGTTTCTTGCGCAACGACTTGGACGCTCGACGTTCGAGCCGGTGACCGCTCTGCTGATCGCGGCCCTGGTGTACTGGGCGCTCACCATCATCTTCAGCGTCTTCCAGGAGCGCCTCGAGCGTCGCATGGCCCGAGGTGACCAATGACGGACGCGAGGCTCCCCGACCTCGGGCCGCGTCCTGCATCGGCGGAAAGTGGCTACGACGCCGGCTCGGAGCTCCCGACCCACGTCGGCGAGCCGATCGTCAAGGTGGAGAAGCTGGAGAAGTACTTTGGCTCGAACCATGTGCTGCGCGGCGTCGATCTCGAGGTTCGGCAGCGCGAGGCGGTGATGATCATCGGCCGATCCGGCTCCGGCAAGACCACGCTGCTGCGCTGTATCAACTTCCTGGAGGAGCCTACCGTCGGTTGGGTCGAGGTTGACGGCGTCAGGCTCCAGGCCGATCCGCTGCGCGCCCGCAGCCGGCCGCACCAGGAGAAGATCCGCCAGATCCGGCTCCGTGCCGGGATGCTCTTCCAGGAGTTCAACCTCTTCCCGCACATGAGCGTGCTCGACAACTGCACGGAGGCACCGATGCGCGTCAGCGGTGTGCGCCGCGACGAGGCTGTCACGCGCGCCGAGGGCTATCTCGACAAGGTCGGGCTGCTCGAGAAGCGCGACGAGTATCCCGCCCGCCTCTCTGGCGGCCAGAAGCAGCGCGTCGCCATCGCTCGGGCCCTGTGCATGGAGCCCAAGGTCCTCCTGTTCGATGAGCCGACATCGGCGCTGGATCCGGAGCTCATCGGCGAGGTGCTGCTGGTCATGGAGGACCTCGCGCACGAGGGCACCACCATGATCGTGGTGACCCACGAGATGCACTTCGCCCAGGAGGCGGCAGACCGGGTCGTGTTCATGGAAGATGGCGTGGTCATCGAGCAGGGTCCCCCGGAGCAGGTCCTCAACGACCCGCGCCACGAGGAGACCGCCCACTTCCTCCGCCGCTTCCTGGACCGCTAGGACTTCGGATTGCGGCATTCGTCGGCGATACGTGGACTGACATTCATCGGTCGACTGGTATCCGCCATCTGCGGTCCGAGTCCGGTCAGGCATTCACTCCTTGATTGGTAGGGTCCGAATTCGACGGCGATCGGGCGGAAGCATGCATCTGCCACGCTCAGGGGAGCCCGCTGCCTCGAAGCTTCGTGGGCAACACCGCCCCTATGAGTCAACCGATGCATGCGAGTCCAGAGCCGTCGCTACGCTGCGGCTCGCCGGACGACGAACGCCGGTGGAGGAGGCTGCCCCAGATCGAGCCGGTTGCTCCACAACGAATGAGATTGCCGCCATGGGACCATCCGGCCGCCGCAGCCACCTGCGCACCGCGCGCCCGTCGTCGGGAAACGCAACGCGCAGGACCGATGCGTGCGCCGCCACCCGACGCCGGTTGGTCTTCGTGTCCAGCAAGGCCACCCAGACGCTGACCGATGTGACGCGCCATCCACGCTCGCGCGCAATCCGGGGTGCCAGGCGCCGATAGCGGTCGACGACCGACATCAATTGCTGCACGTCCACCAGCGCGGTCTTGAGCTCGATGACCAGCAGAGCACCGGTCGGCGGATGGAAGGCCAGGATATCGATCACGCCGCGCTCGCCGTAGATCGCAAACGTCGTCTCGGGCGACAGGAACCACGGGGTCCCTGCGAAGAGGCGCGCAACGGTCTCGTGCAGCGACGCATGGCCGGCGTTCAGCATCCGGTCGAGATCCCCTCCTCTCCACTTTGGAGCCCAGTCGATCCGGATCTCGAGGACCTCCGCGACACGTAGGAGCGCATCGATCGAGAGACGGCGGAGGTGACCGCGCTCGATGCGCGAGATCATCGCCTGGGACACGCGAGCTGCCATTGCCACGTCGACCTGTCGCCAGCGCTTGCGAATACGCACCGCTCGGAAGACCGCGCCCAACCGCATGGCATCCATGCCACCGATTCTGAGCGCCGGCGCTTACCAACCGCTTACCGGCCGATTATTCGTGCCTTGCATGCTGTTGTCGGCGGCGGCGAGACTTCATGCCAAACCATTCCTGCCTTGACTGCCACCGGTCCCAGACTGGGCGGTAGCCGCCCACGCATGCACCGAGTGACTTGTGGGTCAGGAATCAAGGCCAAGGGCGCACGACTCCACGCACGAGGTCGGGACGATCGGGGTCGAATTGGTGCCAACTGCGCCCCTAACAGGCGCCTGGTGAATTGCCGGGCGGTACACGCAACGCTTACAGGGCCGCAGCCTCCGAACGACCTGCGCGCCGCTCATCCGCTCGGCGGCGAAGCGGAAACACGATGTCCCGCAGCACCACGTCCGCAACGGCCACCAGCGGAATGGCGATGATGCCCCCCACGATCCCGGCCAACGAGGTACCGGCCACCACGCCCAGCAGCACGGCGATGGCGGAGAGGTTCACCACGCGCCCCTGGATGTATGGCGTGATGACGGATCCCTCGAGCTGCTGGAGGACG